>JBAYIN010000002.1 GCA_041665585.1 Patescibacteria group bacterium
CTGAATAACATCCAGACCGCGGTGAAAGGTGACAACACGACGGCAGCAGCGAGTATTCGCACGAGTGTCACGGCAATTCGCAGCAACCTGAAATCCAGTAATCCGAACGCGACTGTAATCCTGGCGGAATTGACTGAAATGGAGGATCAGATTGACGGCTTGCTGACGAATTCCGAACGCACGCTCGTCGCGGCAAGCATCACGAAAATTCGCAGTATTCTGGTAACGAACACTACAGTTGTCACGACTCAGGGTGGCTTGATCGAAACTGAGCTGCAGAAAATTGTGGATGCTATGGTCAATGACAACACAGCTGCGGCGACCAGCATTCGCACAAGCGTGACTGCGATTCTCGGGAACCTGAAATCTAGTAGCCCGAGTGCGACCGTGGTCCTGGCCGAATTAACTAAAATGGAGAGTCAAATTGATGGCTTGTTGACGAATTCTGAGCGCAATGCCGTCATGACGAGCATCACGAAAATTCGCAGTATCGTCGGGACTTCCGCAGTGACGAACCCTCCGCCTGTCGTCACCCAAGCAGGTGTCATCGAAACTGAGCTACAAAAAATTGAGACTGCGGTGCAGGGCGACAGTAGTAGCTCCGCACGCAGCATCCTGGTAAGCGTCGGAACCATTCGAAGTAATTTAGCCAACAGTCCATCAGCAAGCGTGATTCTAGGTGAATTAGACAAGATAGCAGATCACGCGTCTTCTCTCTCGTCTTCCGCGCAAACAGCCGTCATGATCAGCGTCGCAAATATTCGAAAAATTGTCGGACTGAGTGAAGACACTGAAGTCATTCGTGATCTTGCACAAGCCATCAGCGATGTGACTGAAGGAAATGTCAGCCTGGAAGAAGTCGAATCTAACCTGCAAGCAATCGAAGCCAAAATCTCAGGCTTACCTGAGAACCAAAAAGATGTCGTGCGTGACGGAGTCGACGCAATTCGCAAGCTAATTAGTAATCAGGGCGCAGCGGTAAACCGCAAAGCACAGATTACCGCGCTCGAAGCTCAAATCCAGAAAATCGCTGACAATCTTTTTTCCGAGGAAGAAATCGGCACGATTGAGGCAGAAGAAGCCAGCCAGCGCGCAGATTTTCAAACCAAGACTGCCAGTCTTCAAAGCTGCATGGGAGCTTATCTAGATGCGAATGTAATCCGGACGGAATTAACTAAAATGGACAGTCAAGTTTCCGGTTTGTCGACTAATTCGGCGTACACCTCCATCACGACGAACATCGCAATAATTCGCGCGGCTATAAGCACTCCGGTTGAGACGGACACAATTAGTGCGACTCAAGGCGACTTGATCGAAAAAGAGCTGGAGAAAATTGTGGCTGCAGTGAAGGATGACACCGTGCATGCGGCGGATAACATCCGCGCTGACGCGAAATCTGACGCGAACATCTCTACTCTGAGTAAGACAGCAATTCTAGGAAAATTAGATATGCTAGAGGCTGCTGTTCCCGACTTGTCGACCGATGCGGAGCGCACCAAAGTCACGGCGAGCATCGCGACGATTCGCAATATCGTGAACACTCAAGCATCGCCAATCATAGCTAATAGCGATACGATCGAAAAAGCACTACAGGATATTGTGAACACTGGTAACGGCACGACTGCAGCAGCGAGCATTCAAACGAATGTCACGGCGATTCGCAGCAATCTAACATCCAGCAATCCGAGTGCGACCGTGGTCCAGGACAAATTAGATAGAATAGGAGGTCAAATTTTCGGCTTATCAAACGATTCGGCTTACACTCTCGTCACGGAGAGTATCGAAGAAATTCGCCGTGTCATGGGAAATTCAGCAACTATCACAACTCAGGGCGGCTTGATCGAAGCTGAGCTGCAAAAAATTGTTGACGCTGTGCAAAGCTACAACACAGCTGCGGCGATTAGCATTCGCGCAAGCGTCACGACAATTCGCAACGATTTAACATCTGGTAGCCCGACTACTAGTAAATGTCAGAGCGAAATCATTGCCTGGATAGCCCAAAAAGAAGAATACCAAAAATTTATTATTGACCTCCAAAATCTGACCTCCAGCCGAACCATCGCCGCTGAAGCAGAAATAGAACCTCTGCAGAAAAAACTCGATCAATTGAAGGCGGAAGAAGCCGCCGCCACAACCGTCACCAATCTCAACCCGCTCACGAGCAGCCTCGAAGCGAAATATCTGAAGGCGTGGAGTCTCTTCGGTGGTGACGAACCAGCAGTCGAATCTCCTCGTGAATGGCTTGGAATAAATAAACAAGCTGATTCCAGTCCGCAGCTCAGCGTACTCAAGAATAAATTTGAAGCGAAATATCTGAAGGCAGAAGCAGACGGAGTCGGAACTTGGGACATGATCAAGGGCGGAGCAACGGAAGCGGGCGGATTTATTGGCTCAGTTGTTTCGGCGCCACTCGAGGTCGTGGGCGGATTCATCAGCGGAGCCACCGGCGCCCTCAGCGCCGGTATCGGCGCAGTCGCCGGAGCACTCGGCATCTCGACCGATGCTGCCGGTTCAGCCACTTCTTCCGGCACGGTCTTCGACGGCATCGGCTCAGCCAAAGGCTTGACCGCGTTCGCCTCGAATTACAAAGGCAACACCTATGGCGATGCCATCGGCTCGATCACCGGCTGGACAAATTTCACTTTACCTTTCGTCGGCGTGATCGCGATCGCGGCACTCATCTACGCCGGCTTCCTCTACCTCACTGCCGCTGGCAACGAAGATCAAGCCAAAAAAGCCAAAAACATTATCATCTGGGTGGTCATCGGTATCATCATTATTTTCTCAGCCTACGCCATCGTCAATACACTGCTCTCGGGCAGCAGCGGTAGCAGCAGTAATGGCACAAATGTCAATGTTAGCGGCGGCGGGGTCGATGTTAATTACAGCAATTAAAAAATTACATGAAATCCAAAAAAATATTTCTCGTTCAAAAAGTCGCAATCGGCATCGTGCTCGGCATATTCATTGTCGGCACGGCGATTTTTGGCAGGATGGCAGGTCAAAATCTCATGGCGGATCTTGATATAAATCTCGGCGGCATACTCGACGGAGTCTTGGGTGGAGTCGGTCTCGACATCTCGACCGACGGATTTAGCTTCAGCACGGGTGGCGGAGTCGCGAAACAGCCTGGCTGCGGTGGGAGTGAGTGTCTCGTCGCCCCTAATCCGGATGCTTACGCCGGTATCGTCATTACTGGCATAGATGGCACAACCAACCTCCGCGCGGCAATCCTCAAATGGACCAATTTTTTTCTCAGCTTCTTGGCGCTCATCGCGATGATCTTCTTGATCTATGCCGGCTTTCTGTATGTCACCTCGATGGGCAATGACGAACAAGCCAAAAAAGCCAAAAACATTATAATTTGGGTGGTCGTCGGAATTATCGTAATCATGATCGCATACTCCCTGGTTAATACTCTCATCACCACCGGACCGACCGGTCATGACATTTAATCCTCAAAAATGGAAAACCAAAATCTTGCCGACTTCGATGAAATCGCGCCGCTGCACGAGGAAGCTCCTGCTCCGAGCAAAGAACTCGTAAAAAAAGTTCCCGCGCGTAAGCCGATAAATACCAAAAGAATAACTTTTGGCTGCCTCTTTATATTTTTATTGGTATTTTTGATTCTGCTGCTAGCGATGGCTTTTGGTCTCAGCGCCGACGAAAGCACGATTACGAGTCTCGGTCTCAATCCGACCAGTCTCAAAAATTGGTCGATTGGCATGGTAAATTTTTTGTTTGGCGCAATCGCTCTCATCAGCTTAATTGTTTTGATCCTTGGAATTTCACGCCGATTGCTGGCAAGTCCGGATAATATTGTCGGAAAATCACGCGCGACCAAACGCTCGCTTTTGAGTCTGATTATTTTCATCATTGTCGTGACGCTGTGGTCTGTGGTTTATGGTTACTTCAGCCAATTCGAAATCCGAGAACCAGATTTACCAGTGGAAATCGTGACCAATCCAGTCGACACACTGAATCTCACTTCGCCACTGCAGATTGAATTTTCGGCGGAAAGAATCACATCTAAGTTTGCCAAAAATTACAACATCGTTAGTTACGAATGGGACAAAGAAGGTGACGGCAATGTCGATGCAACCGGCACGAAGAACAAAATTTATTTTCAAGATCGCGGCGAAAATAATGGTCTTTATGAAGTCAAATTGGTCGTCAAATTACAACCCAAAAGCGGCGGTCCGATTGAGACGCGCGAATACCAACGCGAAATTTCGATTGGCAAACAAGAGATTTACGGAGAAATCGCAGCTGACAAATCGTCAGGCGATGTACCGCTGACCGTTGAACTTGACGCCAATGACATCAAGGATCCGGACGGTGCCGAGATTATTAATTTCAGTTGGGATTTGAATGGCGACAACCGTCCCGACCGCGAAGCCGCGACATACGGCACAGCCGAATGGACTTTTGACAAGATTGGTGATCATGTCGTCAGCCTCACGGTGACATCAGCCGATTTCAACGACAGTGGCACACATGAAACCAAGACTTTCAAAAAAATCATCAGCGTGCGTGAGCCGATCAATACAGTCGATGCGGACATTTGGATTGAGTCCACTCCCCAAAGTGGCTATGCTCCACTCACAGTCACGCTCTTCGCCAATTACCAAAAGGCAAGTCTGCAAAATTCGCGAATCGAAAAATACGAGTGGCAAATCGGCGATGGACTCGCAAAATTACTGGGACAACGCACAAAATATACTTTTGAAAAACCCGGAAATTATCCTGTCTCGCTTATCGCGACCTTGGCCAACGGCCAAATAAGTACTGTCACCAGCGAAATTATTGTAAACGATGCAAGCTTCGCTCCAAAAGCTATCATCACTACGACACCTGCAGCAAGTGGCGCAAAAAAAATAGTCACCGGACCAGCGCCCTTCACAGTTGAATTCGACGGAATGAGTTCGACTGATTCCGATGGAAACATCGTAAAATACGAATGGGATTTTGACGGCGACGGCCTCTGGGATGAAGAAGGCAGTCTCGTCAAACATGAATTTATTGATTCACAAAAATACGAAACCACCCTTCGCATCACTGACGCCGACGGCAACGAATCACGCGCAAAAATCCCAGTCAATGTAGAAGAAGAAAGCGCTATTATCAACTTCGGCACAAATCAGCTCTCTGGTCCAGCTCCACTCACAGTCAATTTTGATGCTTCCGGCTCGCGCGTTCCCCGCGGCAAAAAAACTATTTCTTATGAATGGAACTTCGACTCGAAAAATAGTAAAAGCGAGAGTTTTATTTATGACCGCGCCCAAACCTCGCATGTTTTTGGAATTGTCGGAGAATATGTTGTGAGCCTTACACTTCACACTGACGATGGGAATAAGTATTCTGACACTTTAAAAATAGTGGCTTCAAACGCTTCGCTTATTGCAGAGTTCACACTCTCTCGTTCTGTCGGACCAGCGCCACTCGCAATTTCATTCGACTCCAGTTCGTCGAGCGGTAATTTCAATAAAATTGAGTGGGATTTCGGCGATGGCACAACAAGCACAAACGACAAACCAAGTCATATTTTCGAGAAAGCCGGAAAATACGAAGTCATCTTGCGCATCTACGATCCCTTCAATAATGTTTCCCAGACGAGCAAAATCGTCACCGCCAATTAATTCCTAAAATTGCAGCCTAAAATTTATTTCTTTGAGGTCGAGAAAATCGACACCAAATTGGTTCGCCGGAAATATCCGCAAGCGCAGATTTTCACTGAGCCTTTTGGAAAGAAAATTCTGGCGAAATGCCGCGACGCGGAAGTTTTGTGCGGCATGGTGCATTCCGATTTTTCGGCGGCGAATTTAAAGGCACTGCCCAATTTGAAATTGGTCGTCACACGCACCGCGGGCTACGACCACCTCGATCTGAAATATCTCGCCGCGCACAAAATTCCGGCGGCCTTCGTGCCGGACTACGGCTCACATGCCATCGCCGAACATGTTTTCGCGCTGCTGCTCTCGAGCTGCCGCAATGTCCTCGAGGGCGAGGAGCGCACCGCGCACGATAATTTTTCGTGGGAAGGTCTGCGCGGCATGGCACTGAAGAATAAAACTCTCGGCGTAATCGGAACCGGACGCATCGGCGCGCAAGTGTGTCGAATTGGAAGCGACGGATTTCTGATGCGAGTCCTCGGCTTCGACAAATTCAAAAATCCCGAACTCAAAAAACTCAAAAACTTTCGCTACACCTCGCTCAACTTTTTGTTAAAAAATTCCGACATCATCTCACTCCACCTGCCACTCTTTCCTGCGACCGAGCACTTCATCGACGCGAAAACAATCGCCCAAATGAAAACCGGCGTCGTGCTGATCAATACCGCGCGTGGCAAACTCATCGACACGCCAGCGCTGGTGAAAGCGATTAAAAAAGGGAAATTCTGCCGCGTCGCTCTCGATGTCGTCGAGCACGAAGACAACCTGCGCGAAGATCGCGAGCTCCTCCATCTGCCGCGCGTCATCATCACACCGCATGTCGCTTTTTACACCGACCAGACGACGGACAAAATGTACGCCGAGGGTTTCCGTTCAATCGACGAATTTTTGAAACACAAAAAACTCACGCACCAGATTGTAGGACACTAGAAACGCGAATCTCTAAATTGTTTCGAGACTTGAGCCGCGTAGAATTTTTGAATATTTTCAAGTCTCTAGAGGGGTAATTTTCTAATTCTTAATTTTGTAATTTTTAAATAAATTTCAATTTCTAATTTTTAAAAATTTGGGTTTAGGATTTATTTATAAAATTAAAAATTTAAAAATTTGTAGACTTCCGCAAGTTTAATAAATGACTGGCTCAATGACTTAAAGACTTAGCGACTTAAGACCTAATGACCCTCCGAACCCATGACCCAATGACCCTCCGAACTTCTGGATTTCGAGATTTGCGTAAAAATCTTTGGAGTGTTGGCAGGCCCAGAAGGATTTGAACCCTCGCTTCCGGTTTTGGAGACCGGCGTGCTAACCACTGACACTATGGGCCTAGTTGCGTGAGCGGGATTTTATCAATTGACGAGGAAATACGCGATTCCGATAATCACGAAGCTGCCGAGTGAGGTCCCGACGACGAAATTCGAAATCGTCGCAACTCGAAAATTGTAGCGTTCTGCGAAAACCGAGAGCGAAATCGCCGCCGGAATGCCCGACTGCAAAAGTAAAAATTCTTGCAACTGTCCGGTCGGCTTGAGCCAAAAATTCAAAAGTAAGAAAGTGGCAGCGGGGAGCGCGAGCAAGCGAAAAAGCGAGAAGGGCAGAGATTTTTTGAATTCCGTGACCGAGAAATTCTCGAAGATGAATGCGCCAAGCGCGAAAATCGCGAGCGGTCCGGCAGTCTGACCGAGCATCGCCGCCGCATCGAGAACTGGCGTGAACGGAATTTTTAAAATGGAAAAAACCACACCGGCGAGAATCGAGATGATAAGCGGATTGCGCAGAATTTTGCCGCAAAAACACCAAGCCTTGCCGTGCGCCGTCGCGTATTCGAAAAGATAAATCGTAAGTGCGATGCCGACCGGACCGAGCACCGACGAGGAAATGACCGCGAATTTCAATCCGGCAGCTCCAGCGAAAGCCTGGAAAAAGGTGATGCCAAAAAAAGCATTCGAGCCAAAAACAATCGCGAGCGCAAGCAACACAAAATTTTCCTTCGAAAGAATTTTCACGAGATGCAAAAGCAGCAGCAATGCGACGAGTGCCAAGATTGGCGCGATTGAGCCGATGATAATCTTCGAATCAATCGTCGTGAGATCAGTACGCGTAATTTGCTCGAAAAAAAGCGCGGGGAGCGCGAAATAATAAATGTACGAACTCATCCCGCGAGTGTGCGCGCTGGAAAGAATTTTCAAATGGCGAGCAAACCAGCCCAGAAAAATGACGAGCGCGAGCGTGCCGAGCGTGAAGAGGATTGGCATTCGGGAAAAGTTTTGTTAAATAATTTTAACACCTAGTTAATCTAGCTAACCCACGAGATATCTCGCAGGTTAAAACTTAGTTTTTTAAATTTGAAACTTATTAGTTTGAAACCTAAACTGCGAAAAATCAGTGAACTTGACTCGTCATCTTCACTCGATTGAGAATCGAGCAATTCATGCGACAGTTCAAAGCCTAAAGTTCAAAGTTCAAATTCTGGATTCCCGCTGGAGTTTATCCTCGACCTTGATCGGGGACAGGAAAGACAATTAAAACTTACTTCTTACTTCTTAATCCTTACTAACTTACTTCTTACCAATTTAATCCTTCCTCATGCTTACTACTTCCACTCAAATTTTCCAAAAAGCACTCGCCGAGAAATTTGCCATCGGCGCGTTCAATGTGAACAATCTCGAAATCATCCAGGGAATCATGGAAGGTTGCCGCGCGAAGAAATCGCCTATAATTTTGCAGGTTTCAGCTGGCGCGCGGAAATATGCCGGCGCGATTTTCTTGCGGAAATTGATGGAAGGCGCGGCGGATATTTATTCGGAAATCCCAATCGTCTTTCACCTCGATCACGGCGAGGATTTCGAAATCTGCAAAGAATGTATCGACCACGGTTTCACCAGCGTGATGATCGACGGCTCGAAATTTGAGTTCGCCGAAAACATTGCCCTGACGAAAAAAGTCGTGGATTACGCGCATGCGAAAGGCGTCGTCGTCGAAGGCGAGCTCGGAAAATTGGAAGGGATGGAAGACGATGTCATCGTCGCGAGAGGCGAGGGAAAATACACTGATCCAGCGCAAGCCGCAGAATTCGTCGCGAAAACCGGCGTCGATTCACTCGCCGTCGCGATTGGGACGAGTCACGGCGCGTACAAATTCCCGCTCGGTGTCGAGCCGAAGTTGGATTTCGAGCGCTGCCGCAAAATCGCGGAAGCTGTCAAAATTCCGCTCGTACTGCACGGCGCCAGCTCGGTGCTGCAAAATTTTGTCACGGAAATTAATTCCTTCGGCGGCAAAGTCGAAAATTCGCAGGGCGTGCCGGAAGCAGCCATCACCGAAGCTACGCAGTGCGGGGTCGCCAAAGTAAATATCGACACCGACATCCGCCTCGGCATGACCGCTGCCGTGCGTAAAAATTTGGCTGAATTTCCAGAGAATTTCGATGTACGCAAATTCCTCGGCGCAGCGCGAGATGCAGTGCAGCAAATGGTCGAGCACAAAATTGACATCCTCGGCTCAGCGGGAAAAATTTAGTCGCGGCAATTCTCCGGTCGCTCGATTGTGCCGAGAATTTTGTAGACTTCGGTGTAGTCGTTTTGGATATCCCAGACCATGAAGCCACAAACTCCCGCGGCGAAAACACCTTTGATCTGATCGGCGATTTCTTTCTCGGAATTGTAATAACCCTGAATCCATGGTCGTAATTTATCGGCATTTTCACCGAGAGCCTCTCGGTATTTTCGCAGCGTGAGATAAACCGTCGAGTATTCGAAGCTTTCTCCTTTCAGGGAATAATTCGGATTGTCGCGGGAAAAAGTCGCTGGGTAAAGCATCGGGGCGATGATGTCAGCCAGCTCGCCAAGCTCACGAATATCCTGACCGAGGGCGGCCTCAGTCGCACCATCATCCCAGGGTAGCACCGCGAAAGTATCGATGCTCAAAACGGCATTCATTTTTTGTGCGTCAATCGCCTCGCGCGCCATTTTCACAAAATTTAAAATGTTTTTTGTTTTTTCCTGTCCCGAAATTCCGAGCCACGCGCTCGTGAATTTGTCGGGATAGCGCACAAAATCGAGATTGATTTCATCGACTCCCGCCGCGACAATCTCAGAGATGACCTGCCGGTTGTATTCCAAAACTTCGGCATTCGCAGGATCGACCCACTCTGGCACCGGCGTATTCGTCCAGGGATTTTTCAGCCAGACCTGCGGATTTTTGAAAGCGAACTCTGGATCTTTGACGCCAATCACGCGCGCAATGGTGTAAATCCCAGCTGATTCCAGCTGGGTGACGATGGTCGGCAAATCATAGAGCGGCTTTTTCAAACCGTATTTTTTGGCAATTTCTGAATTGGAATCGAAATAAACGAAGCTGCCCTTTACATCGAAAATGACTGTCGAATTTTCGATTTTTTGTAATTCTCTGATTTCGTTCTTTAAAAAATTTTTATTCGTAATGTTGTTTATGTGGATATAAACACCAATTTTTTGCTTTGCTTCGTTTCGTTCAATTTTTTGCTTTGCTTCATACCGCGCAGCTGGATCAGGCGATAGTTCAATTTCAGGAGCTGAGTCCAATACAAATCGTTCAATATCGCGCTCGACATCACCCTCGAAGGCCAAATAAGTACTATTGTAGATTTCAGAAGGCGCTGTGAAAAGAATGTATTCAGTCTGCCTATTTTCGAGTGCTATCGTAAAAATATTACCGCTCACGAAAGTAGTCGTAAGCACCAAAAATAAAATCACAAAATTAAAAATCGTAGATGAGAGCCTCATTCTCGCGTCAGAACTCGATTCGTTTATAATTTCTTGCATATTTTGTATTTATGTATTTTAAACTAAAATTGATATAAAGTCAATTTTATTTTAATTTGATATTAACTGAATTTGCTAAAATTTCCGAAAGTTAAAAACCAAAAAATGAATGCACTCACATCTTTGCAGTCTTGGATTGGATCTCTAGAGCCGTACATCAAGATCTTGAATAAGTTCTTAATTTTCAAAATTCCTGCGCTGCAGTGGATCCTCGCCCTTGGTGCCTTCGCGGTTTTGCTGCTGCTTTTTCGCTTTTTCCGCCGACACATCGTCAACAATCTGAAGAAGCTCGGCAAAAAAACTCAAAGCAATCTGTATATCACTCTGGTCGAATTTTTGGACAGCATTCCGACGCATTTTTACCAGGTCGTGGCGGCGTTCGTCGCATTTTATCCGCTCGTCATCAAGCTGGAGAATCAAAGCGTTGGTCGTATTTTTAGAACGATTTTTCTGATTATCGTAATGTACCGCGGTCTACTTTTTTTACAAAAATTTCTCGGCTACATGATCGAGAAGACACTGATGAAAAATGAGGAAAACGAAACGGCGCTGCATGGCATTAAAATTATTTTGAACATCGCACTCTGGTCGATCGGCGTATTAGTTATTTTGCAAAATCTCGGCTTCGAAGTCTCGACGCTGGTCGCGAGCTTGGGAGTCGGGGGCATCGCCGTCGCCTTCGCGCTGCAAAATGTCTTGGGCGATCTTTTTTCGAGCTTCGCGATTTATTTCGACAAACCCTTTCAAATCGGCGACCACATCGTCCTCGGGACAGACAGCGGCACAGTAAAAAAAATCGGACTGAAAACCACGCGTATCACGACCTTGCAGGGCGAGGAGCTGGTAGTCTCGAATGCCGAACTCACCTCAGCGCGCATCAAAAATTTCAAACGCATGAAGAAGCGACGCGTGAGCTTCGCCTTCGGCGTGACCTATGCGACACCGACTGAGAAGCTGAAAAAGATTCCCAAAATCGTCGCTAAAATTATCGCGAGTGAAAATTTGACCGAGCTCGAGCGTGTGCATTTCAAAGCATTCGGCGATTTCAGCTTGAATTTCGAAGTCGTTTACTTCGTGAAAAGCCGCGAATACAACGACTACATGGACATCCAACAATCCATCAATCTCGCTTTGATGGACGCTTTTGAAAAGGAAAAAATCGAGATGGCTTTCCCAACTCAGACGATTTTCTTGGCGAAGTAGTTAATTTTAAAGATCACATTCTTCTTCCTGTTCTTGCTGTTTTTGGGCAACTTGAATAAAAATTGCCTTAATCGCGTTTCTTTTTTCTTCGGAAAGTTCGCAAATTGGAATTAATCTCCCGTCAGGGAGAAGAAGCTTTACTCTCTTACGCAAAGCAGGCACAGATATAAAATTCTCAGCAGCTTGGACCAAAGTTAAAGAACAGATATCCTCTTTCATCTTAAAAAATGGATGCTTGCTGGAACTTCCGTCAATAATGACTGTGCCAATTCCTGGAACTTCAAATTCTGTCATCGTCAAAAATTAAATAAGGCATAATTTTGCCTGATAAATAATCAGCGCGCAATCTTCACATCGAAACTACCACTCGGTAAGGAATTACCCACAATCCACGGATTGAGCTCTTTGATCGCGCGCAGTGTCGTCGCATTTTCACTCGCGAACTGAGCGAGATCGGCGACCGGACCGACGACTGTCTGGACTGCGAATTTCGGCCAAGCGAAATAATCGCCATCATCCAGCTCGTAACCGTATTTTTCGGGATCACGCATGATTTCCTTGACTGCGAGAATCCGGAAAAGATAACGCGAGGTTTCGTCGTTCAAATACAAATCGTAGTAATCATCCACGAGCTGCTCGTCGATCCGCCGCGCCAGACCGTTCTCGCCGGAATTGTAAGCCGCCGCCGCGAGCGTCCACGAGCTGAATTTCTCGTGTAAAAACTCCAAATAATCGAGCGCTGCCGGAGTCGATTTTTCGAAATTATTGCGCTCGTCAATCGCGTCGTCCACACGCAAGCCGTATTTCTCCGCCGTCGCGGGAACGAATTGCCACAGTCCGACCGCACCCGCCGAGCTCGTGACATCCTCACGCAAGGCCGATTCTGCGACCGCCAGATATTTCAAATCGTCCGGCAAGCCGCGTTGCTTGAGCTCGCTCTCAATGGTTGGAAAATATTTTGGCGCGCGTTTGAGATACAAAATATTTTGGTAATCACTCGCGAGCGTGACGAGAAATTCTTTTTCCCAAGATTCCCGGACATAGAAATCATCGAGCGGTACCTTCTCGCCGCAAAATTCCAAATCGGTCGGCCAGTCCACTTTCAGCAGGTTGGTGCGCGAGAGCAGAATTTTTTCACCACCGCCCAGCACGATTTTGAAAAACAAAAAGATTGCCAGCAAAATCACACCCCAAAAAATGAACGAAAAATAGGAACGGCGGGCAAGCAAGGTCTGATGAAACTTCAATTCTTGGTAGTTAAAAATCGCGCGAAAATTTTACGGATTTCCTCGAAAAATAGAATACTGGCGCTGAGCACGACGACCGCCGACCATTCGGCAAGCGAAAGATGCGCTGTCGAGAATATTTTTTGGGCGAGCGGAAATTCGACGACGATTAGCACGAGTCCGACCGAAACCAAGATCGCGAACCAAAGGAAAAGATTTTTTTGGATGTGTCGGGAAAAAGCCGACAGTGTCGCCGAACGGAAATTGAAAAGATTGAAAAGCTGAATAATCACAAGTGTCGCGAAGGCGAACGAACTCGCCCGAATGTGAATCAGAGAACTGCCAGTCAGCGCTTCGCCGAAATGCCAACCCTCGTGGAGCAACATGCCGAAATATCCGCTGAGCACCAAGCAACCAATCACCACTCCGATCCATAAAAAACGCAAAATAAAGCGACCGCGCAAAATGCGCGAATTCGGATCGCGTGGCGGCTCACGCATCGCGAGCGGATCAGCAGGATCGACACCGAGCGCGAGTGAGGGAAGCATATCCGTACCTAGATCGACGAGCAAGATGAGCACGGCCGTGAGCAAGAGCGGCAGATTGAGGAGAATCGACGCCACGACGGTGACTAGCTCGCCGATATTGCAGGCGAAAACATAAGCGATAAATTTCTGCATGTTCCCGTAAATTCGTCGTCCTTCGGAAATCGCATCGACAATCGTCGCAAATGAATCGTCGGTCAAGATGAGGCTCGCGGCTTCTTTCGCAACATCTGCACCGCAGCGACCCATCGCCACGCCGATATCGGCGCGTTTGAGCGCGGGCGCGTCATTCACGCCATCACCAGTCACCGCCACGACTTCACCCAGTTTTTTGTAAATTTCGACGATGCGCAGTTTGTCCGCCGGCTGCACCCGCGCGAAAATGATGTTCGCCTTTTTCGCGAGAATTTTCTCGAGTTCACGGTCGGATAATTTTTGTAATTCGTCACCCGTCAGCACGCGCGTTTTTTCATCGGCGATACCGAGCTCGCGTGCAATCGCCCGCGCCGTCACGCCAAAATCGCCCGTCACGACAGTAATGCGAATACCGGCGAGCCGACACGCTTCGACCGCCTCGCGCACTTCGCGCCGCGGCGCATCGTACATGCCGAGCAAGCCGACGAAGACCAAATTCGCTTCAGCTTGCGCGGGTGTCAATTTTTCACTTTTTTTCACAGAGCGAAACGCCGCACCAAGTACGCGCAGCGCGTCATCCGCGAAAAATTCGGCATGGGCGAGCACGCGCTTCTTCGTCTTCGCATCGAGTTTTTTGATTTTGCCATTTTCGAAAAAGTGCGTGCAGCGCGCAAGCAATTTTTCCGGCGCACCTTTCACAAAAATTTCCGAGCCAATAACCGTACTCATTAATTTACGATTCGAGTCGAAAGGGAAAGTTTGCGTCCGCCGCCACTTCTGAGTAATGCCGAATTTGCGCGCAGCAACTTTCAAAGCCGCCTCGGTCGGATCGCCGACCATTTTCCAAATTCGACCTTTCTGCTCAAGCTCAGCATCATTCACCGCATCGAAAATCGAGAATAATTTTTGGGCGTCGAGATTTTTGCGGACGATTTCGACCTTGCCGCTCTGCGGATCATAGCCGCTCCCAGTCACTTCGAATTCGCCGTGTCCGGCGAGCCAGCCGCGGCGCACGACCATTTCGTTGCGCGTCAAAGTACCGGTCTTGTCTGAGCAAATGACGGTCGTCGCACCGAGCGTCTCGACGGATTTCAAATCTTTGACGAGCGCGTTTTTTTCCGCCAGCCGCCGCATCCCGAGTGCCAGCGCCGTCGTGATCGTCACCGGCAAACCCTCCGGCACCGCCGCGACCGCGACTGCGACCGCGAAGAGCAGTGACTCGACGAAGGAATAACCGCGCAAAAAATAGCCGAAAATGAAAAGTAAGGCTGAGACGGCAAACGCAACTTTGCTGACAAAAATTCCGATGTTTTGCATTTCCTTAGTGAGCGGTGAGGCGGATTTCTGGGTCGTCGTCGTAAGCTCAGCAATCTTGCCAAATTCGGTCGCCGTACCGACTGCGGTGACGACCGCGCGACCACCACCACTCACGACTGTCGTGCCCGAAAAAATCTGCGCCAAGTTCGGATTCTTGGTGTCGAGGAATTTGTGAACGCTGACGGACTCGCCGGTCAAAATCGATTCATCCATGAGAATCTCGTCGATTGCGAAAAGGCGCGCATCCGCCGCGACTTTGACACCTTCTTCGAGGATCAAAATGTCTCCGACGACAATTTCGCTCGCCGGCACGATTTGAATTTTACCGTTACGCAAAACTTTCGACTTGAGCGCGATTAATTTTTGCAGCGCTTCCAGCATTTTTTCCGTTTTGAATTCCTGGAAAAAACCAATCACAGCATTCAAAATAACAATGCCGAAAATCACGAGCGCATCGACGATCTCGCCGAAAGCGCAGGAAATCCCGGCCGCCACGAGTAAAACGACAACGAGCAAATCGAAAAATTGCCGCGCGAATTTCAGCCACAAACTTTCCGGCTTTTTGACGGCAAGCACATTCGCTCCAAATTTTTGGCGATTCGCGAAAACTGCGGCACTCGTGAGTCCCGTCTTGGCGGAGCTAATTGGCATTCGGTAGATTTTCGAGATAATCGACGAGCTCGCCGCGGGTGTATTTCAGTGCGCGCATCACGAGCTCAGCCATTTGCCCGCGCGTCAGATTGGCATTCGTCGCCGCGAAATCCGTGGGTAAAATTTGGAGCTGCTGAGCTTTTTGCAAATAAGGAGCGAACCACTCCGTCGCGGAATTTTTTTCGACGGAAAAATCAAAAGCCTGGACGAGAATCGTAATCGCTTCGGCGAGATTGACCGGATTCGCCGGCTTGAATTCACCATCGGGATAACCGCTGATGATGCCATTGGCTTTGGCGAAGCAGACGAAAGGTGCGAACCAGTCGGTCAGCTCGACATCCGGAAAACATTTTTCGGCGAGCTCAAAATTGGCGAGCTCATCCGCGAAGCGCGTCTGAATCAGGATTTTGGTGAATTCGGCGCGATTCATCTCGGCACCCGGTTTGAAATTGCCGTCATCGTAACCCGCCACGATTTTTTCATTGGCGATGAAATTGATGGCGTAAAAAAATGCGGCATCCGGCGAGACATCGCCGAAAACCTGTTCGGCTAATTTTTTCGCCAGCTCCGCCGCCGCCGCCGCTTTCTTCTCTGCGAGTGCCGCAAGAAAAGGCGCGAGCGCAT
The DNA here is from genome assembly GCA_041665585.1 of Patescibacteria group bacterium. Lineage (NCBI taxonomy): Bacteria > Patescibacteria group bacterium. The sequence goes on from JBAYIN010000002.1 coordinate 16,173, forward strand.
TTTCGTCGAGCAGTGAAATATAAGCACCGAAAGTCTCCGTGAAAATTTGGCGGACATTCGTATTCACGACGCCGTGAATTTTGACGACATCATCCGCACGCGGCGCGTAGCCGAAAAGAATCTTGGAATTTTCGTCGCGGAATTGAGTTTTTGAACCGATTAAAACAGTGTATTTTTCGCCCTCGACTGTCTCGAGCGTGAAGGTCGTCGCCGTCGGCTCGCGCACCCAGCCGTAAAAATTTTGGTCACACAAAAGCAAATTGGAATCTTGCGCCGCCAGAATGACATTCTGCGCATTCACCAAAACTCGGACATTGTCGCCCGGGAAAAATTCTCCCGCCGCAGCCGGACCGCCGCCGTCACGGTATTTCGCGATGGCTTCCATCCGTCCCGAGGAAGTCGCACCGTCGGAATTTTTGACTGACAAAATTTCCGCACTCGCTTCGGTCACCGTCGCCGTGAAAACTTTTTCTCCGGCGAGGGGACTCGCGAAAGGATTGGGCTCAGGGTCGGTGAGTGCTGCCGCGCTGGAAACGGTGAGCAGCAGAACAAGTAAAACTTTGAGAAAAAATTTGCGTAGCATTGGGGCAATTTTAAATTTAAAACCTAAAATTTTAAATTGACTTTTATTCGATTTTTAATTTTTCAGCCAGCTCAGCCTCAGCCAGCTGCGCGACGATTTCGGTCAAATTACCTTCCATGATTTTCGGTAAGTTCGAGAAATTCTGCCCGATGCGGTGATCCGTCACGCGATCCTGCGGGAAATTGTAAGTGCGAATTTTTTCGGAACGGTCACCCGAACCGATCATGCCACTGCGCAATTCGCCGCGTTCACGCGCCGCTTCCTCTTCGTAGCGCGCGAGTAAACGACTGCGCAACACCTGCATCGCCTTGGCGCGATTTTTGATTTGGGACTTTTCGTCCTGCTGCGACACAATCAAACCGGTCGGTAAATGCGTGATGCGTACGGCAGAATAAGTCGTATTAACTGACTGCCCGCCCGGACCACTCGAACAAAAAGTATCGACGCGCAATTCATCAGGACGAATCTCGACATCGACTTCCTCCGCCTCCGGCAGCACCGCGACCGTCACCGCGGAAGTGTGAATGCGTCCTTTGGACTCAGTCGCCGGAATTCTCTGGACGCGGTGTGTCCCGGCTTCGAATTTGAATTTGGCGTAAGCGCACGATCCCTCGACGCGGAAAACAATTTCCTTGACTCCGCCCGCCTCCGCCTCCGACCGCGAAATAATTTCAGTTCTGAGATTTTCCGTTTCCGCGAAACGAAAATAAGCGCGGGTCAATTCCGCTGCGAAAAGCGCCGCCTCTTCACCACCCGTTCCGGCACGCACTTCGACAATCACGCTCTTGCCTTCGTTTTTGTCCTTTGGCAGCAGGGCGATTTTGAGCTTGGCCTCGAATTCGGCGAGCTGTTTTTCAGCGAGAATTTTCTGCTCCTCGGCGATTTCTTTCATCTCCTTGTCGCCCGATTGGAGAATTTCCTCCGCCTCGGTGCGATTTTGCCAAGCCGATTCGAAGGCGCGCAAAAGCTCAACATCCTGGTTGATTTGCGAATAACGAATCGAGAGTTCACGGAATTTTTTTTGATCCGCGACATTCTCCGGCGAAGCCAGTTGCTCTTCGATTCCACTAAATTCAGCGAGAAGTTTCCGAACCTTTTCAATCATGAGGAAGGAGAATAAAGGTAATAATGAGCTTTAAAGATTATAAGGATTTTGATTATTTTAATCCTTATCGCTCTTTATTGCTCTTGAGAGTCTTCACAATCCTGCTTATTTTCAGCACTCGCGCGATTCCCGCGAGGTCAGGCAAAATCGTGATTTCCGAATCGGAAAAAATTTCCTGCGCGAATTTTTCCAAAATCTCAGTCTGCGCGCCGCCACCAAATTCGAGCAAAACGAATTTTGGTTTTTGAGGTAATTTGGAAATTTGAATCAATAATTTCCGAATCAGATCGAGTCCATCCGCACCACCGTAAAGCGCGAGCCGCGGCTCGAAGTCCGCGACCGATTTTTGAATCTCGCGAGAATCGTCCGGAATGTAGGGCAAATTCGCCGCGATTACTTCAAACTCATCGGAAATTTTTTCAAGCAAATCTGATTCGATCAGTTCAATTTCCACGCCCAAGTTTTGGGAATTTTTTTGAGCGACTGCGAGCGCAGCGGGGGAGACATCACTCGCGCTGACGCGACAATGCGGCAGATTTTTTTTGGCGGAAATCGCAACACAACCCGAGCCCGTCCCGACATCAAGCAAGCTCCGCGGCGCAATTTTCAGAATTTCTGCAACGAGTAATTCCGTCTCAGGACGGGGAATCAGGACATTTTCATTGACGAAAAAATCGAGTCCAAAAAATTCCTTGTGACCGAGAATCACCGCGACTGATTTGCCGGCGAGACGGGATTTCTCGAAAGCGTGAAAACGCGCTAACGCAGCTTCCGAAATCTCAAAATCCGGCTGCGCGAAAAGCTCCGTTGGCGAGAAATTCAAAACCTCACCCAAAAAAAGCTCGGCATCCAATCGGTCAAGCAGCGAGCCTGCGAGAACTTCCGAAACTTTCGGCAAGACTATTCGTAATGCTTTTTGCGCTCGTGCTCGGCGCGGTATCTTTCGCGAATAATCGCCGCCGTGCGTTTTTTGAGCGCTCCTGGCTTTTCTGCCAAATAACGACCTTTGCGCAACGACTTCACGAAACGCGTCGAACGACGATTGAAGCGGGTGAGCAATTGATCAGAGCTCTCGTTTTTCTTGCGCAAAACTTTGGTGGAAGCCATAGTAATTTAAGATTTTAGATTTTCGATTGAAGATTTAGTGGCGGGATTTTAGCGAATAAAATTGGCTCAAGCAAACGATAAGCCGAGTTCTGTCGTGGGCAATCATTTTTCTATGCGGCGGGAAACGCGGGGGCCGTGTCCGCCCGATTCCGTATTTCCAATCCCGCCTTGCAGCCGAGAGGGTTTACCACGCTTCAATCTCACGATTGAGCGAAGGGCGTAGCTCGATCCTAGAATTCGAACATCGCCCGACTTTTCACCTTTGTCCCGCCGAAGCGGAATAGTATTGTCTCTGTGGCACTTTCCCTATCCTCACGGACGGTCGCCGTTAGCGACTCTCGTTGACACGCACTGCTCGGACTTTCCTCCCTCGAATTCGAAAATTCAAAGAGCGATTGCCTTGTTTACTTGAGCCATGCGAATTTTGATAGAAAAGAAAATAAAAGTCAATTTTGGCTTGGCGTGCAAGCTGAAATTTCGTTAAAATACCGCGCTCTATTCCCAATAAAATGCTTGAAAAACTCCGCCGAGATTCAGCCGAAAAACCGCGCGATTGTGCCGATTTAATCGATTGGCTTGGACAAATCATCAAGCAAAATAATCAAGTCAATTTAGAATTTCCAAATGTCTACGAAGTTTTTAGTTGGCTGCAAATAAATAACCTCATAAACCGACTGAAGCTAATAAATTGGCGCCAAACAATAAACGCTCGCCGAAGAAAAAGGCAAAATCCCAAACCAAAGAATTGTTGGGAAAATCCAAATTACAAACTAAATCAATGCTTGAGGCGATTAATCACAGCTTTGACAGAACGAAATTCGCACCATGAACTGGAGAAAATTTTCGCAGCTGCAGCTGCAGAAAATCCCGAAATCGTAGCCCGTTTAAGTAAAATTGAAAAAGAGTTTTTTAAAAGATTTAATCGTGCATCAACACGAGCATCTGCACAAACAACACTTAATTAATTATAAAGTTGGATTGAAAACCAAATCGGACTTCAGCCACTTTTTTTGAAAGTAGACAAAGAAGGCGAGCGCGAGCGCGGAGACATTCGCGAGCGGGTAGGCGAGCCAAATTCCAAATTCGCCGAGAGCGCAATTCTCCGAGAGAAAATAGCTCAGAAAGAAAATCATAAAAGCGTGGAACGACGCGAGCAGCATCGCTGTCGTCGTCTGTCCCGCCGCCTTGACCGTGCCGAGGATAACCATCTGTACACCAATCAAACCGAAAGTCGGCGCCATCAGGCGAATGAACATGGTCGTCCGCGCGATCAGCTCCACCTCACCCGGCACGAGAAAAGCCGCGAGATTGGAAGCGAAAATAAAAACTAAAATCCCCAAAGCCGTCAGTGAGATGAACGCGATTTTCATGCCGGATTTCACGATTTTCTCCGCCCGGGCGTGCTGCCGCGCACCGAGATTATTGCCGACTAGAGTCGTGGTCGCCATCGCGAAACCCATCGCGGGAATGATAATGAGCATCAAGACTTTGGTTCCGATGCCATAAGTCGCGATTGCGAGCGTGCCGAAACCGGTGACGATAAGCGTGACGAGAACCATGCCGAGCGAACGCGCTGACATTTCGATCGAGGAAGGGAAGCCGAGCAGGAAAATTTTCTTGAGCCATTTTTTCTGAATCCGAAAATCGGACAGCCGCACGCCGAGATTGTATTTTTTCGAGAACAAGAAAATGAGACCAACCACCGCCGAGAGTGATTCCGTGATTAGCGTCGCGAAAGCCACTCCTGCCACGCCGAGCGGCGGAATGAAATTCCAGCCAAAGAGAAAAAGCGGGTCGAGGAAAAAATTGAGCACCACCGTCGCAATCGAGATGAGCAGCGGCAAACGCACATCACCGATTCCGCGCAGCATCGATTGGAAAATGACGAAGATGAAAACCGCCGGCATGGCGAGGAAAGAAATCCGCAGATAGTCGGCGGCAGGAGCGAGCACCGCCGGATCGTGAGTCAGGAAACTGAGCGCCCATTCCGCGCCGAAGTAGCCGAGCGCACCAATCGCCAGCGAGACGAGCGTGACGAAAGCGAGCGTCTGACCAGTCACCAGTGCGACACCGCGCCTGTCACCGCGACCATTGAATTGCGCGACCAAGATCGAACCAGCCATCGCGAAACCCATCGCGAAAGAATTGAGTAAAAAAGTAATTGGAAAACTGAGTGAGACCGCTGCCACTGCCGTAGTTCCGATGCGACCAACCCAAAAAGTGTCGATGAGTTGATAAACCGTCTGAATCGTATTGACGAGAATAATCGGAATCGAGATCATGAGAATCGACTTCACGATCGGGCCTTCGAGCAATCTTTTGCGCGCTTCCATGTTGAAAATAAGTTAAATCAATATAAATCACAAAAATTGCCGAGACAGAATTACATCAGGAATTTTAGCACTAGCTCCAAGAGCTAATCTACTTTTGCTTGAGTTTTCAAACCACAACCCGAACCGAATACCAAAAGATTATGGGAAATTGAGGATAAAGCAATAGGTCTGACGATTAAGAGTTTGAGAGCATATTTAATTAGGAGAGATTCAGATGTGAATTTTTTGAAAAAGCAAGTTGTAGAACCTTAACTATTTAGAGCTAGTAGAATCAGTTTATTTTTTGGTGGGGGTATAAGTAATCATTTGTTTGCCTCCATAATAATCATTGACTGCTTTTGCAGCTTGTTCCTTCAAATTTTCAACATCATCTTGTGTAAGATTTTTTTTATTTAGCAAAGCTTCAATCAAAAAACTATTAAGCTTTGACTGAAATTGAAGCTCAATTATAACTTTACCGATATCAATGTCTCCAATTTTAATCATAGAGTTATTTGATAGATTGATTAAGTTGGTTAATTTGTTCTTTTAATTTCATATTTTCATCAATCAAGTTCTTCTGCAAATTTAACAATATCGAGAAAGAATCTTGTCTTTCATTCATTAGCATTTCTATAGTTTTATCAAATTGTTGCTGTTCGCCATTTAGTTCATGAACGAGTGTTGATAAACCAAAAAATTGCGTAATTAAAAAAGCAAGCACAGCACCAACTAAAATCCATAATGCTTTAATGGCATATTCGGACATGATTCCACGAACATACTCGGATACGGGTAATGACCCATCAACCTTAGTCTGTCCGTCGTCATTGATTTTTAAGTCTGCCATAATTTACTTAGTTTTAGATGTCTATCAGACATCCATAATGGTCGGGGTAGCCGGACTTGAACCGACGACCTCACGCACCCCATGCGTGCGCGCTACCAACTGCGCTATACCCCGATTTTAAGTTTTATGATTTCTGAACCTCCGACCTTCCCGATGTCCATCGGGACGCGCTACCAACTGCGAGACAAAGTCTAGCCTTCGGCTCTATACCCCGATTCAATTTTCAATGATTGAATGATTCAATAATTCAATTTGCAATTAATTTTAATTTCGAGTTTTAAGTTTTAAAACAAGATTGAAAAATTTAAAATCGCGCAGCCGATTTTAGCGCAAAAAAACATTTCAAACAGCTCGAACAGCTATTTCCGCTCATCGTAAAAAGACGCGCAATCGCCGGGGAAACGAGCGAGCGTGCGTGCGTGCTTGTTTGCAGAAAAGTGTTTAAAATTTCGGGCAACCAACCATCCTTCACTTTTACTTTATGAACCTTTGGTCAATCGCTCTCACCGTCATCGGGCTCTGCCTTTTTGAGACTATCTCTTCGATTGATAATGCAATCATCAACGCCGAAGTCCTCGGCACGATGCAGCCGAAGTACCGGCGTTGGTTTTTGATCTGGGGAATTTTGTTCGCTGTTTTTGCCATACGCGGTTTGCTGCCTTGGCTGATTATTTGGCTGGCTACTCCCGGACTCGGGCCCTGGGAAGCGGTGACCGCGACTTTCAGCAATGATCCGCGCGTGCTGACGGCAGTCGAATCAGCTGCGCCGATTTTGCTTTCGGGCGGCGGAACATTTTTGGTTTTCCTATTTTTTCACTGGCTATTCCTGGAGGACAAACACTTCGGACTGAAAGGTGAAAAATTCTTTTTCTCGATTGGCATTTGGTTTTACGCCGTGGTTTCGATTCTACTGTCAGCCATCGTCTGGCTCGCACTCCAAGAAACACCGATGATGGCTTTTGGCGCGGTGCTTGGTTCGACGGCTTTTTTCATCACGCACGGCTTCAAGCAAAATGCCGAACAAGCTGAACGCAAAATGCTCACGACCGGACTCTCCGACATTAGTAAAATTTTTTACCTCGAAGTCATCGACGCGACTTTCTCGATCGACGGCGTACTCGGGGCTTTCGCCTTCACGCTCTCGGTGCCACTCATCCTGCTCGGCAACGGTCTCGGTGCGATCGTCGTGCGCCAGCTCACGATTGGCAATATCGACAGAATCAAAAAATATATTTTCGTGAAAAACGGCGCGATGTATTCGATTCTCTTTCTGGGAATAATTATGTTGCTCGATAGTTTCGGCTTCGAGGTTCCGAGCTTCGTTTCTCCGGTCATCACTTTCGGCGTCGTCGGCTTTTTCTTTCTCAAATCGCAGCACGCGCTCAAAGCAAGTGGTGGCAAAATTCCCAGCAAATAATTCAAACTAGCGAGCGCGCTTTTTCCTCCTGAGAAAGAAAGCTCCGAGCGCACAGGCAAGCGGTGCTGCCAGCACGAGTGCCAGCGAGCCGACCAAGGTGCGGACGATTTCTTCGGCGGCAAATTCAGAATTCAGCAGCGCCCAGAGCGGCTGATTGCCATCGACGGCGAAAAGCAAAATGAAGGGCAGTGCGACTCCGACATAGGCGAGCGCGAGCGTATTCACCATCGAGGCGATGTGCTCGCGACCGACGCGCAAACTGCTCCGAAAAATTTCGCGGCGCGAAAGATTCGGATTTGCCTGGATTAATTCATCCGCGGTCGTGATTTCGGCGACCGTAATATCGTCGAGTACGCCGAGCGCACCGAGTAAAATTCCGGCGAGCAAAAGTCCGCGCAAATCGAGCTTGCCGAAAAGTACACCCGACAAATAAAAAGTTTCCTCCGTCCCGGTGCCAAAAAGCGCGGCGAAGTTGGTGAAAAAAACGGCGAAAATTGCCGCGATTCCGAGTGTGAAAATAGTCGCGAAGAAAGCCAGTAACGACCGGAAATTAAATCCGTGCGCCAGAAAAATCGTCACCGCGGCAATCAGCGAGCCGCCGATCAACGCAACCAAGAGGGGAGGATAACCCGCCGCAAGCGCGGGCACGATGCCGAAAATAATCGCACCAATCGAAGCCGCGAGTCCGACGAGCGCAGTGACGCCGCGCCAGCCGCCGACTGCAATCAGAATCACGACGAAGATTGCGAAAATTATCAATAAAGCTGCAAGACGATAATGATCATAAATTTGCCAAGTCATCGTGCCGCCGAGGTCGAATTTACCGAGTACGAATCTCTCGCCGACGATGGGAACTTGATTCGGCGTCGTCGTGAATTCGTCGGTGACCTCGACTGAAATTTCGCGCCCGTCAGTCAGTCGAATCGTCGCATTTTTATCTTGAATTTTCGTGACATCACCGACGGCGAATTCGAGGCTGTCTGGCGACACAGTCGAAGCCGAATCTGTCGAAGTATCCGCCGCCACCGCCATCGCGAAATGCGCTGAAGCAATCAAGAGCGCAAGCGTGAGAATTATTTTTCGCATTTCGCACGAATTTATTTGGTCGGGGTGAGAGGACTTGAACCTCCGACCTCGTCGTCCCGAACGACGCGCGCTAGCCAACTGCGCTACACCCCGATTTTGAGTTTTATGATTTCTGAACCTCTGACCTTCCCGATGTCCATCGGGACGCGCTAGCCAACTGCGAGACAAGGTCTAGCCTTCGGCTCTACACCCCGGTTTTAAATTTTCAATGATTCAATAATCGAATGATTCGGCCGTGAATTTTCAAAAACAGATTCTGCCTCTTTGCCGCCGATTTTTCAATTAAAATTTTCGTAAGCGCAGTAATTCTTTTTGGAAGCTCGCCACATCTTTGAATTCGCGGTAAACCGAAGCGTAGCGAATGTAGGCGACATCGTCGAGCTGTTTCAGCGCTTTCATCACGAGATTGCCGATCTTGCGCGAATCGACTTCTTTTTCGCCGCGCAGCTCCTCTTCGATCGCATTCAAAACCAAATCAACCTGGTCGCGCCGCACCGGGCGCTTCTGGCAGGCGACCCACAAGCTCTTTTCCAATTTTTCGCGGGAAAATGGTTCGCGCGTGCCATCCTTTTTCACGACGATACAATTCGGCGCATCGACGCGCTCGTAAGTCGTGAAACGAAAACCACATTTCTCGCATTCGCGCCTCCGCCGAATCGCGTTGCCACCGTCAGTCTCGCGTGAATCGATCACGCTCGTCTCGGGATTGGCGCATTTTTGGCAAATCATCACGGCGATTTTGCACCAAATGTTGCGGCTTGAAAAGCGCAAACCACAAAATCGGCGATTTTTTTAATCCCAAGCATCAGACAATTTTGGATTTTACGGAATTTTAATTCCGAGTAATTCGAATGCTGCCGGAGTCGCAACGCGCCCGCGCGGCGTGCGCGCGAGTAATCCGAGCTGCAGTAAAAATGGCTCAATCACGGTCTCGATCGTGTCCGCTTCTTCCGAAGCCGCGGCTGCGAGCGTCGAAAGTCCGACCGGACCGCCCGCGAATTTGCGAACCAAAATCTCGAGAATACGGCGATCGTGCGCATCGAGACCCTGCGCATCCACGCCCAAATCGCGAAGTCCTTGCTCGACGACCGCAGAATGAATCACACCGGCGTGGTTGATGTCCGCGAAATCGCGCATCCGCCGCAACAGTCGATTCGCAATTCTTGGCGTCGCACGCGCGCAACCGGCTAATTTTTGGCAAGCCGCCGGCTCGATTTCGACTTGCAGAATTTTGGCAGAACGCGCCAGAATTTTTTCAATTTCGGCATTGTCGTAAAAATCCAAGCGAAAAACCGAACCGAAGCGATCGCGCAGGGGAGCGGACAGACCGGAAAATTTCGTCGTCGCGCCGACCAAAGTGAAACGCGGCACTTCGAGGCGCATCGTTTTCGCGCTCGGACCTTTGCCGAGGACGAGGTCAATCGCGAAATCTTCCATCGCGGAATAGAGTACTTCTTCAACAACTGTCCGCAAACGGTGAATTTCATCAATGAAAAGTAAATCGTTCGGCTGCAAGTTGGTCAGAATCGCCGCGAGATCGCCCGCTTTTTCCAGTGCCGGACCGGAAGTGATGCGCAGATTCACTCCGAGCTCATTCGCGAGCACAGTCGCGAGTGTCGTCTTGCCGAGTCCCGGCGGTCCGTAAAATAAGGTATGTTCGAGCGCTTCGCCGCGCTGCTTCGCTGCCGCGAGAAAGACTTTGAGGTTTTTTTTCAAATCCTTTTGTCCGATGTACTCGTCGAAAGTCTGCGGACGCAGCGTCGCGTCCAATTTCGAAAACTCGTCCGAGGTCGCTTTCGGCTCGACCGGACTTTTCTTTTTTTCGGATTTCGCAATTTTTTGATTTCTTTCAATCATCGCCAAATTTTCAATTTTAAATCTTAAATTTTAAATTGTTTGGTGCGCCCGGGAAGATTTGAACTTCCGACCTTTACCTTAGAAGGGTACTGCTCTATCCAGCTGAGCTACGGGCGCGAATTGAAGTCATTTTAGCGGAAGACAGAAAAGTTGCCGCAAGACCGCCATTGGCGGATATAGACCCGAGTTACGAAACCAATTCAGACTTGGGTTGCGAAAAATTTTCGAATTACAAATTCGAACCAGCACAAGACTTAACAACCCTCCGAACCAAATGACCCAATGACCTGACATTTGTCAGACAGGAATTAAAAAGTTAAAATCAACTCGCAATTTTCTCAAACAGTTGCTGAAGATTCCAGATTTATTTTGAAAAATGAAAACTGAAACGAGGTGGAAAACTTCTGAAAAATCGCTGAAAAAACTTGTTCTCACGAAAATAGAGACTCGAAAAAGTTCTCAAATCGTCGGGCATTTTTCGCGATAAAACTGTTTGGGGCTATTATTTAACCCCAATGCAATGGATCCCACAATTTTATTTGTCATCGTCGGCCTAGTCGTCGGCGGAGCTGGTGGTTTTTTCGCAGCTGCGACTAAGTTCAAAAAAGACGCGGAAGACTCAGCCAAAAAAGCTGCCAAGCTAATTCTGGAGGCGGAAACGCACGCTCGGGAAATCGAGAAACACGCCCGGGAAATCGAGAAGCGTTCCCATGCTGCGGCTGAGGAATCGAAACAAGAGGCGGAAAAAAATCACGCCAAGGCGGAAAAAATTCTTACCGAAGCCAAAACGGAGGAGAAGGAAATCAAAGCCAAAATCGAGGCGAGTGAAAAAAGACTCGTCGAAAAAGAAAATCACCTCGATGTCAAAATTGAGAATCTCGAAAAGCAAAAAATCACGCTCACTGAGCGCGAAAAAGAAATCGAGGACTTGAAAATCGAGACGGAAAAAATCCGTGAGGAGGAGAAAACGAAACTCGAGCAAGTCGCGAAACTTTCGAAAGAAGAAGCCAAACAGCAGCTACTCGCCAAAATCGAGAAGGATTCGGAGGAGGAGCTCGTGAAAAAAATCCAAGAAGGCGAAGCGAAAGCGAAGCTCGAGGCTGATAAGAAAGCGAACAAAATCATCGCGCAGGCGATTCAGAGATTGGCGCAGGAAGCCACGAGCGAATCAACCGTCACACTCGTCCCGCTCGCCGACGACAGCCTGAAAGGTCGCATCATCGGTCGTGAGGGAAGAAATATCACCGCTTTCGAAATGGCGACCGGCGTCGATGTCATCGTCGATGACACGCCCGGCGCAGTTCTCATTTCGGGTTTCGATCTGCTCCGCCGCTATGTCGCGAAGACTGCACTTGAGAAATTGATTGCTGACGGTCGCATCCACCCGGCAAGAATTGAAGAAACTGTGAAGAAGGCTGAAGAAGATGCGCAAAAATTGATGCAAGAATGGGGCGAGCAGCTCGTCGTCGAGACCGGCGTCGTCGGCCTCCCGCCGAATCTGATGAAGCTCATCGGACGACTGCGTTTCCGCACGAGTTATGGTCAGAATGTTTTGAAGCATTCCGCCGAAACAGCCTGGCTCGGCGCAGCCATCGCGAGTGAACTCGGCGCGGATGTGAAAATGGTCAAAACAGCGTGCTTGCTGCACGACATCGGCAAAGCCGTCGACCACGAAATCGAAGGTCCGCACGCGCTAATCGGCGCGAATATTTTGCGGAAATTCAAAATCCCCGAAGAAATCGTCCACGCCGTCGAAGCGCATCACGAGGATGTGCCGATCGAATCCATGACTGACATCATCGTGCAAGTCGCCGATGCGATCTCAGCCAGTCGTCCGGGCGCACGCCGCGAAAGTCTCGACGCCTATATCAAACGCCTCGAGGAACTCGAGAATATCTCGAAGAGTTTCGCCGGAGTCGAGAATGCCTACGCGATTCAAGCTGGTCGCGAAGTACGCGTCATCGTGAAGCCGCAGGAAATTGACGACCTCGCCGCGCACAAATTAGCGAAAGAGATTTCGAGCAAGATTGAGAAAGAAATGACTTATCCGGGTCAGATCAAAGTGAATGTGATTCGCGAAACACGCGCGGAGGAACTCGCGAAATAATCGTTCTAATTGTTCAATCGCTGCGCTTGTTCTACTTGTTCTAAATGTTGAAATTGAGCGGTCGAACATCTAGAACAATTAAATTAACGCATCCAAATGCTACCAATTTTTCTCGCCACCGGAATCGCTTTCCTCGCTTTCCTCGGCGGCGGACTGCTCTCGCACCGCTTTGCGCATTTCATCGCGCGCCATTCCGGACCAGTCATCGCTTTCGCGAGCGGCGCCATGCTCGCGATCACCTTTTTCCATGTTTTGCCGGAAGCCATCGCGACTGCCGGTCAGCCCGCCTGGACTCTTGTCTTAGCCGGAATTCTGTTTTTCTTCACGCTCGAACATTTTTTTTATTTACATGGCTGCCCCGAACACAGTCATCCGGGCGAATGTGAAAACCACGCCATCGGACCGCTCGCTGCCATCGGCATCGGCGTGCACTCTTTTTTCGACGGTGTTCTGATTGTCTTCGCTTTCCTGACGAATCCTGTCCTCGGCTGGCTCACAGCAATCGGCATCGTCCTGCATAAATTGCCTGCTGGCGCGATTTTGCATGCGCTGATTTGTCACAAAAAAGACCGCAAAAGTTTGTGGTGGATTTTCGCCGTCGCGGCGACCACACCCTGCGCCGCTCTCCTGACACCCGTGCTGAGAACTTTTTCCGAGCAGCAGATTGGTTATGGCTTGGCTTTCTCCGCCGGGACTTTGCTCTACATCACGCTTTCCGACCTGCTGCCTGAGACGCATCACACGAAAAATAAATTGAATCTTGTTTTTCTCGTAATCGGTATCGCGCTGATTTTCAGCTTCGGCCATTTTTTCCCGGTCGAGTAAGAACAATGTTCGCGTAATCCTGCATTTGTCGGTAAAATCTCGCGGATGAAAATCGGGATTGACGCTCGGATGTATTCGAGTGGTTTCACCGGCATCGGTCGTTACACTTTCGAATTGATTCGCGGACTCGCGCGGCTCGATGCGAAGAATGAATTCGTCGTGTTTTTGAATCCCCAGGAATTCGAGAATTTCGTCGCACCGGCGGAGAACTTTCGGGCAGTGCGCGTCGATGCGCCGCATTATTCCACCGACGAGCAAACGAAATTCCTCAAGATTCTGAATTCCGAAGACCTGAATCTGATGCATTTCACGCATTTCAACGCGCCGATTTTGTATCACCGGAAATCAATCGTGACGATTCACGACCTCACGCTTTCGAAATTCCCGGGTAAAAAAATGAATAAGCTCGTCCATCGCCTCGCTTATAATCTCGTCCTGCGCCGCGCGACTAGTCACGCGAGCAAAATCATCGCCGTGTCGCAGAACACGAAAAAGGACTTGATGGAGCTCTTGAAAATCAATTCGGACAAAATCGAAGTCGTGTGGAATGGTGTCGGTCGCGAGTTCGTGCCGTCTTTTCCGACTGAGCTTTCGCGTCGCCAACTCGAACAAAAATTCGGCATTCGGAAAAATTACCTGCTCTATGTCGGCGTCTGGCGCGACCACAAAAATATCTTGGGAATGCTCGAAGCGATGGCGCAAGTCGTCGCACGACAAAAAGATTTCGATGGCGAAATCGTGATTACCGGTCGTCCGAATAAATTTTACGCGCCAGAGATTTTTGCCAAAGTCCGTGATCTCGGTCTCGAAGACCATTTCGTTTTCACCGATTTGGTGGATGACCGAGATTTGTTGCAGCTTTATCAAAACGCGCGCGTCTTTGTCTTCCCGAGCTTTTACGAAGGCTTCGGTCTGCCGCCGCTCGAAGCGATGGCGTGCGGAGTTCCAGTCGTCGCCAGCAATGCCAGCTCGATTCCAGAAATTTGCGGCGACGGCAACGCGCTCTTTTTCGATCCGAAAAACAGTGAAGAAATGGCAGACAAAATGTGGGAAGCCTGGTCGAATGAAGCGACGCGAAAAAGATTACGCGAGCGGGGACTGCGCCGCATCGCTGATTTCTCGTGGCGCAAGATGAGCGAAGCAACCTACGAAATTTACCGCGAAGTTTTGGGGATTTGATTTATGATTTTGATCTATGGTCTTCATACATTTTGATAACCTGATCTCGTATCGCAGTAATCAACTCTATCTTCTCTGGAAGAGAGTTAGACTTGAAAGCTGTGTCAATTTTACTTTGCCAACCCCTTATCGTGCCTTCAGTATTAGGATCACATCCTCTTATATCGGCTGCCAAAGCAAAAAGAGTATTGCCTAATGGCCCCACAACTTTACTATCTAATTGATTCTTAGCTGTGGACAAAACTTCTTCTGTGAGTTTACCAGCCATTTCTGCTCTGGATAAAGAGCGCACAATACCGTGAAATGGTTCACCTAAGGCGTCAAAACCAAAAGGATGATGACCTAATGGTCTTTCAGATAATCCTGCTGACAATTCAACAAATGATTTTTCTGTTGGATTTGGATTAGGCATGATTTTAAGGGTTAAAAAAATAAGGCTAAATTTTCTCTCAATATTTTCGGCTTGTCAAAAGTTTTCTGCTAAAATCTCCGCCGGTGCAAAAAACCGCGTTAATTTCCGTTTCTGACAAAACTGGTCTCGCCGAATTCGCGCGCGGACTGGTGAAACTGAATTTCACGATTCTCTCGACTGGCGGCTCGTTTGATTTTCTGAGGAAAAATAAGGTCTCCGCGACACGCGTCGAAGATTTGACCGGCTTTCCAGAAATCCTCGGCGGACGCGTCAAAACTTTGCATCCCAAAGTTTTCGGCGGAATTTTGGCGCGCGCGACGAAAAGTGATGCTGCCGAACTCGCGAAATTCGGCATTCCGAAGATCGACTTGGTTTGCGTCAATCTTTATCCTTTCGCCAAAACGATTGCGCAAAAAAATGTGAAATTCGCCGATGCCATCGAGGAAATCGACATCGGCGGTGTGAGCTTATTGCGTGCTGCCGCGAAAAATTTCGAGTCGGTCGTTGTCGTCGCGAATCCTGAGCAATATTCTGAGATTCTTGAGAATTTGAAAAAGGGTATCTCAAAAACCGAACGCCAAAAGTTGGCAGCGGAAACTTTCGCGCTGACGCAAAAATACGACGCACTGATTGCGAATTTCCTCGGCGCAGAAAATGAACTGCCTGTTTTCGAATTTCAAAAAAATCTACGCTACGGCGAAAATCCCCACCAAACCGCCGCACTTTTTCACGAAGTCGGAAACACGAAGAGCTGTATCGCGAATGCGGAAGTCCTCGGTGGCAAGGAATTGAGTTTCAATAATTTGATGGACGCGGATTTCGCGATTCGCATTCCATTTGAATTCGCGAAGCCGACGGCTGCCATCATCAAACACGCCAATCCTTGCGGCGTCGCGAGTGACGCGACGATTTCCGGCGCGTTGGATAAAGCTTTGAACGCCGACAAAAAATCGCCTTTCGGTGGAATCATCGCGCTGAATCGTCCGGTCGATAAAAAATGCGCGGAAATCATTCAGCCGCTTTTCATGGAAGTCATCATCGCGCCGAGCTTCGAAAAAAGTGCGCTCGCGATTTTGCAGAAAAAGAAAAACTTGCGCCTGCTGGCAATCGGTAAATTTGAAAATAATCCGGACGAATTGGATTTCAAAAAAATTGGCGGGGGAGTCTTGGTCCAGAAACGCGACACCCGTGTCGTCACGGAACAAGATTTGAAAGTCGTGACGAAAAAACCACCAACAAAAGCGCAAATTCGCGATCTCATCTTCGCCGCGAAAGTCTGCAAACACGCGAAATCCAACGCCATCGTCATCGCGAAGGATGAAGTCGCCGTCGGTATCGGCGCGGGACAAACCGCGCGTGTCGATGCCGTCGAAATCGCCCTCGCGAAAGCAGGCACACGCGCCAGCGGAGCGGTGCTCGCGAGCGATGCGTTTTTCCCGTTTGACGATTCGGTGACAGTCGCAGCGCATGCCGGCATCGCCGCGATCATTCAGCCGGGCGGTTCGATTCGTGATGGAGACTCGATTGTCGCCGCCGACCGTGCGAATGTCGCGATGGTGACTTCAGGTGTGCGCGGATTCAAACACTGAGTAATTTTAGATTTCAAATTTAAAATTGAAGATTTTATTTTTTAAAAAATAAATCAAAAATCGACAATCTGAAATCTAAAATTATTTTCAATTTGCACGGCACGCATTTTTCATTTACACTCGCTCCTCGGATGACGACTGCAAACTTACTTGCGGAGCTGAAAAAGACGCGCAAAGCGAAAAATCTTTCCAATTTAGACCTCATTTCAGTCGAAAATATCACGCTCGATGACCTCGAGCTGATTTTGGCTGTCGCGCGAGTTTTCAAGAAATTCATCACGGATGGCGCGAAAAAATGCGATCTCTTGAAAGGTAAGACCATCGTTAATTTTTTCAACGAGAATTCTACGCGCACACGCAGCTCCTTCGAGCTCGCCGGCAAACACCTCGGCGCAGATGTCATCAATCTCGCCGGCTCAGCTTCGAGCGGCAAAAAAGGCGAGACACTGGGGGATTCCGCGCGCACGCTCGACGCGCTCAATGCTGATATTTTAATCATCCGCGATGCGAATTCTGGTGCCGCCTTCCAGCTCGCGAGTCTCGTCCGCGCTTCCATCGTGAATGCTGGCGACGGCTGGCACGAGCATCCGACTCAGGCTTTGCTCGAGCTTCTAACCTTGCGCGAGAAATTTGGGAATAAAAAACTGACTTACCTTTTCGTCGGCGACGCTTTGCATTCGCGCGTTTTCGGCAGCCAAGTGCGACTTTATCAGAAACTCGGCTTCGAAATCCGCCTCGCCGCACCGCAGACTTTGATTCCGAAAGGTGTCGAAAATTGGGGCGTGAAAGTTTTTTATAAAATCGAAGACGCTCTACCGGGCTGCGATGCGATTCACGCGATTCGCCTGCAAACGGAAAGAGCCGCAGGGAAATTCGTCGCCACCGGTCGCGAATATTCGAAAAATTATTGCCTGAATTTGCCACGGGTCGCGCTCGCGAAAAAAGACGCCGCGATTCTCCATGCCGGTCCGGTCATCCGTGAATTCGATTTACGCACCGAAGTTTTGGAATCGCCGAATTGTCTCGTCCAACAAATGGTCGAAAATGGTCTGCCGATCCGCATGGCAGTCGAGTGGCTACTCGCGACGAATCCGAAAAAGAAAGTAAATCCCTGGAAATGAAAACAATTCTGATCCAGAACGGCCAAGTCGTGAATCCGGCGAACAAGAGAAATCCTGTGCGCGTCGCTGATATTTTCATCCGCGACGGCAAAATTGCCAAAATCAAAGCGAATCTCGACCGACCGGGTGCGGATATCGTCCTAAATGCGAAAGGCAAATTGGTGACCGCCGGACTCGTCGACATGCATGTCCACCTGCGCGAGCCCGGACGCGAAGACAAGGAAACCATCGCGACGGCGAGCCGCGCCGCGGCACTCGGCGGAATCACGACGATTCTCGGCATGCCGAATACGAATCCGACCATCGACAATCAGACGACGGTGAAATTCGTACTCGAGAAAGGTCGCGAGGCGGGGATCGTGAATGTCCTCACCGCTGGATCTTTGACGAAAAAAATGGAAGGACACGAGCTCGCCGAGATTTGGGAAATGCGCGAAGCAGGCGCGTCGATGATTATCGACGATTGCGCCGAGACGAGCGGCATGGGACTGAGGAAATTGGCGCTGGAATATTGCCAAACTTTCGGTATGCCGATTCTGACGCATCCCGAAGATGCCGACCTCAAAGACGGCGCTGTCATGAATGAAGGCTGGATGGCGACGCAGCTCGGTTTGCCGGGTTCGCCGACTGCGACTGAGGCTTTGGTCGTCGCGCGCACCATCGAGCTTCTGCGCGAAACTCCGACGCCATATCACTTCACCCATGTCTCGACTGGTCGCTCGGTGGAATTAATTCGCGCCGCGAAAAAAGCTGGCTTGCCAATCACCGCCGACACGACCGCGCATCATTTGCTTCTGACTGACGCGGCTTGTGCCAATTACTGTACCGCCGCGAAAGTCGATCCGCCACTGCGCAGCGAAGCCGACCGCCAGCAATTAATCGCCGGAATCCTGGACGGCACGCTCGACGCGCTGATTTCGGATCACGCGCCGCATCTCTTGGTTGAGAAATTCGTACCTTTCGCCGAAGCTGCCGTCGGCATCACCGGACTCGAGACACTCTTCGCGCTGGCGTTTTCGGAATTGGTGAAAAAACACAAAATGCCGCTCGAAGATTTCTTCGCGAAATTAACTCTCAATCCAGCCAAAATTATTCGCTCTGATCGCGGACGAATCGAAGAAGGCGCGATTGCCGATCTCTCGATTTTCGATCCGAATATGGAATGGACCATCGACAAAAATAAGTTCGCGTCCAAAGGACGCAACACGCCATTTCACGGCCGCAAAGTTTTTGGCAAGGCGACCGATGTCTTGGTCGGCGGCGCACTGATGGTGCGCAAAGGTGAGCTGCAAAAATGATTGAGTCGCTTGCGTTTTTCGCAATCGCTTTTTGCGGCGGTCTCGTCGCCGTCCCGGTCGGCGGCACTTTTTTGTTTGTCGTGCCGAGCTTTTTATTCCTCGGATTGAATGGACTCGAGACACTCCTGCTCTCCCGCATTTACGCGCTCGCGGCAGCCGCGAGTGGTAGCTCGTATTTTTTGAAAAATCACCGGACTGAATTTGATTGGCGTACTATCGCCAAATTTTTGGCAGGCAATATCCTCGGCTACGCGCTCGCTGCCAAAATCGCGACTTCGCTCGATGTCGGATTTTTGACGAAAATCATACCCTTCGTCTTGCTCGCTGGCGCAGTGCTTCTACTGAAAGATTGGAAAATCGAAAAACTCCACCACCGAAAAATTTTCCAGAGAATCCTGCCCACAATCGGATTTCTGTTCGGACTTTACGGCGGACTCGGCGGCGCGACCAGCAATATGATTATTTTGGTTTTGACGCTCGCGCTCAATTTCAGTCTGCACCGCGCCATCGTCAATACGCGCCTGATCGAAGTCGTCGGCGGCGTTGTCGTCGTCGCGAGCTACTTATTTTTCGGCGCGAAATTCACAGGCTTCGAGCTTCCGGTCATCGCGGGCGCAGTACTCGGGGGATTGCTCGGCGCACACTTAACTTTCAAAACAAAACCAACCTGGCTCAAAAAAGCTTTCTTAATCTTGGTTGTACTCGCTGCGATTAAGACGCTATTCTTCTAGCGCAAAGCTCGAAACTAATTCGAGTTTGAGCTGTGAAAAATTTTAATTTTTATCCGTCCCGTTTTTAACCTATTTTTAAACCCGGAATTAATTCCGGAGTTAGGAGTGCTGGCGGTAGAGTAATGAACGACTCAACAACCCTCCGAACCTAGTGACCAATGACCCCCGAACCCAAAGACTGAAAGACTGAATGACTCAACCACTTAATGACTATGTTCCAGCTAGGCTTTCTGCTCGATTTCAGTCTCGAGGCGACCTTTCTCTTTCTCGACTTTTTTCGCAGCTACTTTCAAATCACTCGGCGCTCTCTTCGCATCATCTTTGCGCGGGGGGCGACGGCGACCGACTTTTTCGGAACCTTTTTGCGCCGCTTGGCGTTTCTTCTTCTCGTCGTCTTTTTGTCTTTTTAATTCAGCGGTGAATTTCTTGGCAGCCTCAGTTAATTTCAATTCACTCAAAATACGCAGCATCGCTTGACCGAGTACGACGCGATTCGTCGTGCCGAAACTTTTGGAAAGCACATTTTTGACGCCGGCTAATTCGAGCATCTTGCGCACAGCCGAGCCAGCGATGAGACCGGTTCCTGGAGCCGCCGGGATGATCAGGACACGCGCCGCTTTGTATTTCAATTTGGCAGCGTGCGGAATCGTATCATTCACAATCGGCACTGTAATCAAATTTTTCTTCGCATCAGACGCTGCTTTGCGCGCGGCGATTTGGACATCGGCGCCTTTTCCGAGACCGATGCCGACACGACCAGCGCGATCACCGATGATGACTGTCGCGCGAAAACGCATGCGGCGACCACCCTTCACGACGCGTGTGACACGATCGAGCTGCAACATGTATTCCTCGAATTCTTTTTCTTCGCGCGGACCATGACTGCGGCGTTTGCGTTTGTCATTAGGAGTGTTCATTGAGAGTTGATAGTTAGTAGTTGGTAGTTCTTAGAATTGCTTTCTAATTAAAATTTCAGACCGGCAGCACGCGCGGCATCAGCGAGAATCTTGACACGACCGGAGTAGAGGAATCCGCCGCGATCGAAAACAACCGCTTCGATTTTGGCAGCTTGTGCAGCCGTCGCGACCAATTTGCCGACTTCCGCCGCCTTCTCAGCTTTCGTGCCTTTTTTAATTTTGAGTGAATTCGCGGAAGCGAGCGTCTTGCCCGCAGTGTCGTCGATGATTTGCGCGTAAATCGCGGTCGTCGATTTGAAAACGGCGAGACGCGGACGCAGCGCATTGCCATTCACGCGCGCGCGAATGCGGCGTTTGCGGGCAGTGCGGTCGAGTAATTTTTTAGCGGTTTTCATTGGAATTTTAGATTTAGCTTCTCGCTTGCACGAGAATGAGTGTGCGCATGCGCTTATTTAGCAGCCGATTTACCAGCCTTGCGTGGAATGTGTTCGCCAGCGTAAGCAATACCTTTACCTTTGTAAGGTTCCGGTTTGCGCCACTTGCGAATGTTCGCGGCGACTTCACCGACGAGCTGCTTGTCGATGCCGCGGGTAATGATCGTATTTTTCTTCACATCGATTTCGAAGTCGATGCCTGCCGGTGCTTTGATCGGAACCGGATGCGAGAAACCAAGCTGCAGTTCGAGATCTCGACCTTTCGCCGCGACTTTGTAGCCGACACCCGTGATGATTAATTTTTTCTCGAAGCCTTTCGTCACGCCCTCGACCATGTTCGCGAGCAAAGTGCGTGTCAGTCCCCAGAGCGCGCGCGCTTCTTTCGAGTCATTTTTCGGAGTGACGACAATCGTCTCGCCGTCTTTTTTAATTTCGACGAGCGCGTTGAAGCTCTGCTTCAATTCGCCTTTGGGTCCTTTGATTTTCGCGGAATTTCCGGAAATCTCAGCGGTGACACCGGCTGGAATGGGGACGGGATTTTTGCCAATTCGACTCATTTTAAGTTTGGAATTAATAAATTTCGCAGATGACTTCACCCCCGAGTTTCTTTTGGTGCGCCTCTTTATTCGTGAGAAATCCAGCCGAAGTCGAAATCACCGCGATGCCGAGACCATTTAAGACTGGTTTGATTTCGGTTGATTTGACATAGACGCGGCGACCCGGTTTCGAGACGCGATTGAATTGAAATGCGCCGCCTTTCTTGAGGCTCACTTCGAGGATTGGAAATTTCTCGGAAGTGTTTTCTTCGATTTTCCCGACAAATTCACTCGCCTCGAGCACTTTCAAAATCGCGAGTTTTTGCTTCGAATGGGGAACGCGCACGACTTCCTTACGCGCGTTTTGCGCGTTGCGGATTCGCGTGAGCATGTCGGCAATTGGATCGGTTATCATAATTTTTTAAGTATTAATTCATAAGCCCTAAAATTTTTTGTGATTTATGAATTGTGGGATAAATTTTTTAGTTAATTATTTATGACTTAATATTTAAGACTTAATCTACCAGCTCGCTTTTTTGACTCCGACGATTTCCCCGCGCGAAGCCAATTCGCGGAAACAGATTCGGCACATTTGGAAGCGGCGCATGTAGCTACGATTGCGTCCGCAAATGCGGCAGCGATTCACGACGCGAGTTGCTTTTTTGGGTTTCACACCCGCAGCCAGCGCATTGGCGACTTTGCGTTTGAAGCGGGCAGCTTTGACGATGGATGAAGTTTTAGCCATTTGGAATTAAAAAATTATTTTTTAGCTTTTTCGGCTACCGGGGCAGGAGCTACTGGAGCCGGTTCGACTTTCGGTTTTTCTTCTTTGAATAATCCCGCTGCCTTCGCTGCCTCCGCCGCCGCTTTTTGCGCGTCAGCTAAAGCTTTTTTGGCAGCATCTTCAGCCGCATCAGATTTGGAAGTGTCTTTCTGGAAAGGAAAACCGAGCGCGGTGAGTAGTGCCTTGGCATCGGAATCCGAACGCGCCGTCGTGCAAACTGTGATTTCGAGACCGTGCACGAATTCGGCGTCCTCTGGTCGCACCTCAGGAAAAACGGTGAAATCCTTGAGTCCGAGCGAATAGTTGCCGTTGCCGTCGAAACTTTTGAGCGGGATACCACGGAAATCGCGGACGCGGGGGAGCGCGACATTCACTAATTTGGAAATGAAGTCGAGCGCACGGGGGCCGCGCAGCGTGACCGAGAGACCGATTGGCATGCCTTCGCGCAATTTGAAATTCGAAATCGCTTTCTTCGAAAGATGTGTGCGCGCTTTCTGATTCGTGATGGTCGCAAGATTCTTCGCGACTTTCGCGAGAATTGTCTCGTCCATCGAGTTCGACGAACCACCTTTGCGCGCGAGCTTGCCGACACCGACCGAGACTTTTACTTTGTCGATGTGGGGAATCGCATGAATATTTTTCGCGCCGATTTTCTTACCGACGGCGGGCAAAATTTCAGTTTTGACGATTGCGGCTAAATCAAATGCTTTCATTGTTTGGAGATTTTCGGGTTAATAATGCCTTCGTTGCATTTTTTGCAGAAGCGCGTTTTTTTGCCGTTGGCGAGAATACGATAACCGACGCGTGCCGGCTTCTTGCAGTGCGGGCAGATGATTTTGACATTCGAGACATCAATCGGTTTCTCGAATTTCACGATCTGACCAGGCGTACCGTCGGCGCGTTTTTTGATGTGCTTCGTCACGATGTTGACTTTTTCGACGATGACTTTGCCTTCTTTCGGAATTGCGCGCATCACTTTGCCAGTTTTACCCTTGTATTTACCGGCGATGACTTGGACGAGATCGGAGGAGAGAATTTTCATTGCGGAATTATGATTTAAAATTTAGGACCTAGAGAACATCCGGAGCTTGGGAAATAATTTTCTGGTAGCCTTTTTCACGCAGTTCGCGCGCAATCGGTCCGAAGACGCGGGTACCTTTCGGTTCGCCCTTCTCGTCGATGATCACGACCGCATTTTCATCGAAGCGCAGTGCGCTGCCATCTTTGCGGCGAATCGTATTTTTGGTGCGGACGATCACCGCTTTTTGAATGCTTTTTCTTTTGGCAATCGCTTTGGGTGTGGCTTCTTTGACCGAGACGACGATCACATCACCGATATGTGCGTAGCGTCTGTGGCTGCCGCCCAAGACTTTGAAGCATTGCACTAGTTTCGCACCAGTGTTGTCAGCGACTTCGAGAAAAGTTTCATTTTGGATCATTTGGCTGTGGCAGAATTATTTTCCGATTTAGCTTTTTCGATTTTCGGAGCAGTTTTTTCTTTGGCGACCGACTCTTTCAGTTCGCGCTCGGAGGCGCTCTCGACGGCAGCGGGCTGGTCGACCACTTTCGCATTCTTGGAAATGATTTTCACGAGCTTCCAATTCTTCAGCTTCGAGAGGGGAATCGACTCGATGATTTCCACGACATCGCCGACTTCGGCTTCGTTCTTCTCGTCGTGAGCATGGAATTTTTTCGAGACGCGGTAATTCTTCTTGTAAATCGGATGGCTCACCTCACGATCGACACGGACGACGATCGTTTTCTGGTTGGCGTTCGAGATGACGATGCCTGTTTTGCTACGCATTTAAATAAGATTATTTTTCAGATTTTTTAAAAAGTCCTTTCGGTTCGACTTTTTTGACTTTCACATCTTTGTTGGATTTGGCTTCGATTTTTTCTGCTTCGGTTGCTTCAGCTTTTTCCGCCTTTTTCGGAGCAGCTTTTTCTTTCTTGGTTGTTTGCTTTTTCTCGATCTCAGCTGAAAATTCTTTGGCTTTCTTACCGACCGCGTCGGAGGTCTTTTCGACTTTGTCGCCGAATTTGGTGCGGCGAGCTGCTTCCGTCAGAAGCTGGGCGAGATATTTTTTGAGGATTTTGATGAGATGCAAATCTTTCAAATGATTCGTTCTCACGCCCATTTTTTGGCGGAAAAGTGTGTCGCGCGTGCGCGTCACTTCCTCGTGGAGATCACGATCGGAGAGTTGCGCGATTTCAGAAAATGTCAGCATTTTATTCGTGTTCTTTGGTTACAAATTTAGTCTTGACCGGGAACTTGTGGGAAGCGAGTTCGAAGGCTTCACGGGCTTGCTCGACTGTCACACCTTCGAGTTCGAAGACGACCGTGCCGGCTTTGAGCGCCGCGACATAATATTCGACTGAACCTTTTCCCGAGCCCATCGGCACTTCCGCCGCTTTCTGTGTAATTGGTTTGTGAGGGAAGACGCGAATCCAGAGCTTGCCACCGCGTTTCAGATAGCGTTGAATCGCACGGCGCGCGGCTTCGATTTGGCGGGAGGTGAGCTCACTGCGCTCGACGATCTTCATGCCGAATGATCCGAATGCGACGCGACTACCACGCACGGCGACGCCTTTGAGCGAGCCGCGATTGCGGTGCCATTTTCGAAATTTAGTCTTTTTAGGAAATAACATTTTACAAATTATTTTTTAGCTTCAGTTTCGAGTTCTTCCTCCAGGCGACCTTTGGCTTCTTTCTTGGAAGCGTCTTTGCGCGATTCCGCGAGCCAATTTTGGTCGGCTTCTTTTTGGACGGCGGTCGCATCTTTCAGGAAGATTTCTCCGCGGTAAGTCCAGACTTTCACACCAATCTGTCCGTAAGTCGTGCTCGCCGGGATTTCACCGTAGTCAACATCCGCGCGAATCGTGTGCAGTGGAATGTTGCCTTCTTTGAAAGTTTCTTCACGGGAGATATCAGCACCATTCAGACGACCAGCGACGCGAATCTTGATTCCACGCAAACCGCCATCCATGCCTTTTTTGACAGCCTGTTTTGCGACGCGGCGGAATGGCATGCGGCGTTCGATTTGATTCGCGACCGACTCGGCGATTAATTGGGCGACTGTATCCGGCTTGGCGACTTCGATGATGTTGATTTCGATTTTGTCGCCGAATTGCTGTGCAATGTCGTTCTTCAATTCTTCCAAAGCCGCACCAGCCCGACCGATGACCATGCCCGGCTTCGAGCTGTGGACATTGACTTTGACATGTCCGGAGCTGCGCTCAATCTCGATCTCGCCGACACCCGACTCCTTCAAGCGTTCTTTGATCGCCTTGCGCAGCGTGATGTCGCGGTGAAGCAAGTTCACATAGTTCTTTTTCGAGAACCAGCGCGAGCTCCACGATCTGATCGTGCCGAGCCGAAACGATTTTGGATTAACTTTCTGACCCACAGTTTAAGGATTAAGAAGTAAGAAGTAAGAATTAAGAATTAAGGACTAAGAATTAAGAATTTACTGGTTCTGCTTTTTCAATTTTTTCTGCCACCTTTTTAGCTTTCGGCTTCGCAACTTTCGCGTCGCTCTTTTTAGCTTTTACCTTTTCGTTTTTACCTTCTGCGGCAGCGACGACCGGGGAGAGCTCGACGAGCAGGCGGGAACTGCGTTTCAGAATCGGATGCCAGCGACCTTTCGAGACTGGCAAACCGCGTTTCAGTGTCATGCCCGCATCGACGGAGAGTTTCGAAATCATCAGGTTTTCACGGTCTTGTTTGAAATTGTTTTCCGCATTCGCGGCAGCCGAAGCGATCAATTTGGCGATGATCGGCGCACTGCGTTTCGGCGTGAATTTCAGAATCGTGAGCGCTTCGTTGACTTTTTTACCGCGGACGAGCGCAGCGACAACATTCACTTTCTTGGGAGAAATGCGGGTCTGGCGGAGGTAGGCTTTCATTTAAATTTAAACTTAATTCTTATAACTTACTTCTTACTAGCTTAATCCTTACTTCTTATTTCTTACTAACTTAATCCTTAATCCTTCCTAGGATTCTTTGGCTTTTTTACCACCGTGGTGCCGCCATGTGCGGGTTGGTGAGAATTCACCGAGACGGTGACCAACCATTTGCTCAGTGATGAAGACGGGAAGATGTTGTTTGCCATTGTGGACGGCGAAGGTGAAGCCGACGAATTCCGGCGGAATGACACAAGCGCGCGACCAAGTCTTGACTGGTTTTTTCTTGGCGTCGGCCGGGAGATTCTGAATTTTCTTCAGAAGCTTCGGGTCGAGGTACGGTCCTTTTTTGGCGGAGCGGGTCATTTAGAATTGAAAATTTAGAATTGAATATTTTTCACTATTTTCTAACACTATTTACTAACACTAACACTATCCCTAACACTACTTTCTGCGGCGGGAGAATCTTCCCGGTTTGCGGCGTTTGAGAATCAATTTGGCTGAATACTTGTGTTTCTTGCGAGTTTTCACACCGAGTGCGAGCGCACCCCACGGTGTTTTCGGCGCTTTCATACCAATCGAGTTGCGCGCCTCACCTCCACCATGCGGATGATCGCAAGGGTTCATGACCTTGCCGCGAACTTGCGGACGACGACCCATGTGGCGCACACGACCAGCTTTGCCGATTCTCTGGTTGGAATGGTCGATGTTTGCCGCGACTCCGATGGTCGCGAAACAAATTTTTGGGACGAGACGGATTTCAGAAGAGGGGAGTTGGATTTGCGCCATATCTTTATCAGTCGAAACGACTTTGGCACGACTACCCGCGGAGCGAGCCATTTGCCCGCCTTTTTTTGGTTTCAGCTCGACATTGAAGATTTCGAAACCGGCAGGAATATTTTGAATTTGGCAGCGATTGCCATTTTTAATCTTCGTCTTTTCGGCAGTCAGCAGCTTGTCACCGACTTTGGAACCGTGCGCTGCGAGGTGGTATCTCTTGTCTCCGTCAGGATAGACGACGAGCGCAATCCACGCTGAGCGATTCGGATCGTATTCGAGCGCGGCGATCTTGCCGGGGATGCCGGATTTCGCTGTCTGGTCGAAGTCAATCAAGCGGTAATTGCGTTTTTCTCCACCGCCACGATGACGGCAAGTGATGTGACCGAGATTGTTGCGACCGGCTTTTTTGTTCAGGCGCGTAATCAGGCGTTTTTCCGTCGGTTTCTTCGCAAGCACGCTGCGATCGACGACACTCATCTGGCGTCGTCCCGCGTCGTTGCGTTTGTAAATTTTGACAGGCATTGAGTAGTTTCTAGTTTTTAGTTAATAGTTTTTAAGTTCTTACTTCTTACTTCTTACTCCTTACTAACTTAGTCCTTAATCCTTAATCCTTCCTAGGCTTTGATCTTGTTGATATCAATCATCTTCGCACCAACCGTCGTGACAATCGCCTTCTTGCCAGCATTGCGTTTCTCGACTTCGCGCCGACCAGCTTTGCGAGTTTTGGGTTGAATTTTGGAAGTGCAGACTGATTTCACTTTCACGCCGTAATATTTCTCGACGGCATCAGCGACTTCATTCTTCGTCGCGCCATTTTTGACGATGAAGGAGAATTTGCCGGACTTCTGTCCACCGAAAGATTTTTCGGTGTCGAGCGGGCGGACGATAATTTCGTGGAGGCGATTCAAGTTAGAATTTAATAATTATGATTTATGATTTAATTTGGAGCGGGCGAGCGGAATCGAACCGCCGTCTCCAGCTTGGAAGGCTGGCATAATAACCATTATACGACGCCCGCAGTTTCCTCCTTCTTGGATTTAGATTTGGAAGAAGATTTTGCGGCCGGTTTTTCCACCTTCGCCTCGATTTTGAAAATGTTGGTAAGCTCGAGGAGCGCGGATTTTTCGAATAAAATTTGGTCGAATTTCGTGAGATCGTGCGGATTGAGCAAATTAACAAAGAGCGGCTTCACAAATTCGAGATTCTGAGCCGATTTGATGAGTGTCGCATTGCGATTGTGGACGACCAAAGTCGAGCGGCTCGCTGGCAATTTCGCGAGTAATTTCATAAACTCTTTGGTCTTCGGCGCTTTCAATTCGAAACTTTCGAGCGCGATAATTTTGGATTCCTGAGCTTTGGAGGTCAACATAGAAGCGAGCGCGAGTCGGCGTGCCTTCTTCGGCATCGCGCGACTGAAATTGCGATCGTTGCGCGGTCCCCAGGCGACACCTCCACCACGCATGATTGGCGAAACACGATCACCGCGGCGCGCATTACCTGAGCCTTTTTGGCGGAGAATTTTAATCGTCGAATGGGCAACCTCGCTGCGTTTGAGCGTGTGTGCCGGAGAAATACGCGCATTCGCGTGTTGGCGTACGAGCGCAGTGTGCACCAGTACTGGATTGATCTTAGCTTCGAAGAGGGAAGCGGGAAGTTCAATCTCGCCTGTTTTCGAACCGTCCTGTGAGTAAATTGGGGCTTTCACGAGAGTAAAGGATTTAAACCCGCCGCTAAGCGGGCTAATTAGGTTGAATGTAAATTAAGTGGAAATTATTCTGCGACTGCAGCCGGAGTCTGAACTTTGCAATCAATTTGTTGGAGCTGGATCGAAGTCTCATCGAGATTTACCGGGAAAGGTTGGCAAGTCTCGGCCTGTTTGATGAGATCGACGACCGCCTGTTGATAACCAGCCTGCGCGGCTTTATTGACTTGATTGACCTGAAAATTTTGCCAGATGCTATTAGCGACGAAGACGACCGAGAAGATGATCCATGCCGCGAGAATGATTTGACCGATACCACCGTTTTCGAGAAGTTTGCATTTGAACTTCATATTTTTAGGGTTAGAGTGCGAATTTTTTAATTGGCTTCGATTCTGATGAGTGTGCCAATCGAACCAGGAAGCGAACCTTTCACGACGAGCAGATTTTTTTCGAGATCGACTGCGACGAGTGGAACATTTCTTTTGGTGACTTTATCGCTTCCCATACGCCCTGGAAATCTTTTGCCCTTCGGCACACGACCCGTACCCGTCACCGCGCCCGAGCTGGAGCCCGGTTGGCGATGGTGATGGCTACCGTGACTCTCTGGTCCCCGGGAGAAGTTGTGGCGTTTGATGACACCGGCAGTACCTTTACCTTTGGAGATGCCGGAAACTTTGACCAATTTGATTTCTGAGAATGCCGCGACGGAAATTTTGTCGCCCTTTTTCTGTTCAGCTTCACCTTCAATTTTGAATTCAGCTAGGTGGCGAAACTTCCGAGTTTTTTGTGGCTTTTTCAATTCGTCGAAACCGAGGATTAACGCGGGATATCCGTCCTTCTCGGTTGTTTTGATTTGAGTGATCTCGTTAGGAGAGCATTCAATTACCGAGACGGGGATCACACCACCGTCATCCGCGATTACACGCGTCATGCCGACTTTGCGGCCGAGTATTCCAGTCATTGGAAGAGGTTAGAGCTGCGTTGAACTTAAGTCCCGCAAGTGCGGGAGCCTCAGCAGCGTGGTTAACTATTTTTAAGGCTCCGATTTTCGAAGCGCGAGAATTTTACCTAAACTTTTTTTAAATGCAAATCTTTTTTTAGACTTTTTTACCAAACTTCAATTATATAAAATACGGAATTGAAAGCGAGTGCCCTCGAGCAATCTGATTAGATCAGGAATCTTTTCAGGATTAGCACCATACAAAGTAAAAGTTGACTCCAAATCAAATTCAGCATTCGTTGCATCTACAGATTCACGCAATACTTTTGGAGCAAAAATTGCAAGATTATCCATTGCCCTACGAAGATATAATTCGTTCTTTGAGGGCGAAGTAAAAACCTCAATCACAACCGAGGGGGGTTTTCCTTTTTCTACTTCTGGCATTTTAAAAAATTAGGGTTCGCATTTTTACACGCATTCCAAAAACTGACAAACTTCTAAACTTAATCCTTAATCCTTAGTTCTTAATCCTTAACTAACATCTCACCGACTTTTATTGCGGTGTTTTATTGAGAGGCTCCCAGTGGCAAATAACCTCGTCACATTTACCATCCGGCGAAATAACAAAAACCTTGGCTACATCACTCCGAACCAATCCTGCAATTGCCTCTTGAATTTCGGCACCATTATTGGCGACCTCAATTGGCTGAGTCATAGTCTCCTTGCCAGATAGCTTTGTGCGTAAATAACCTTCTCCATCTAAAAAAAGCAAAGTCGCATAACTTCGCACATTGACTCCATCTCTTCCTGTCTTTTTGATTTCGATAATTTGGCAATAGCCTTGTTCGCCTGGTTTCATTTTAAAAAATTAGGGTTCGCATTTTTACACGCACTCCGAAAACTGACAAACCTTTGCCACTTAATTCTTAATCCTTAGTTCTTAATCCTTACTAAGCCATCTTGATCTCGACATCGACACCACTCGGGAGCGTGAGCGTCTGCAATGACGAAACTGTGTTCGGCGTGGATTCTTTGATGTCAATCAATCTTTTGTGTGTGCGCATCTCGAATTGTTCTTTCGCGGTCTTGTGCTTGAAGGTCGCGCGGTTGACTGTGAAAATTTCTTTCTGTGTCGGCATCGGAATCGGTCCGGAAATAATCGCGCCACTGCGGAGCGCAGTATCGACAATCGTCTTCGTCGCTTCATCGACGATGCGATGATCGAAAGCGCGGACGACGATGCGAATCGACGGCTTGCTATCAGAGAGCGATTTTTTCGTCGCTTTCGAAGCTTTCAGGGTTTTCGTTTTGGCAGTGGCTTCCATAAAATTGATTTAGAGCTTGCCCTCGACTTGATCGAGGGTAGGCGGATTTTAGTGAATTTTTTAGAAAAATCAAAACTAAATATCGGAATACTGTTCCTCATCTTAATCCTCATTTAAAACCCGATACCCTAATTGCTCAAACCCCTTGTTTAATTCATCATTAGTAATTGAACGAGGAACATCACGGACAGTAAAGGATTGAATCGAATCTTCATTAAGAAAAACAATTCTTCCGCAATGCTCCCCAATACATTGCATAATCATAGACCTAATAAACCTAGCATCTAAAAGATTCACCTTCTCTGTATCAGACACGACACATTGAATTTCTCTAGTCTTGGTTTCAGTAGACATTTTACAAAAATTAAAAATAAGACCGCAGCTTAATCGAACTCATTAAAAAAGCAAAACGCTAACTCTTAATGTTCTTTTTCGCAGCTATAATTTTTTGTATTTCCGAAAAAAAACCAAACGGATTTTCCCACTCTGCCAGTATCGAGCCTGCTCGATATGGAACAGCCCTGGCAAAATTCTCAGGGCGCATGTGTTTATTTCTTTTTTTGTCGCAGTCTTTTTTTGTCAGACACTGCATACTGTCGCGAATACTTTTTCGAACACCTTCACATAAAACTTGACAGCCGGTGGATAAAACCATGTCGTAGAAAAAATCATGATGGTCGAAATATGGATTTTTAGATCGTAGCCGGTATTGCTCATTAAAGAACTTAATTTCCTCACTGGTTGGAGCTCGTTCTGTGATCCCAAATGGCATTTAGCAAATTAGCGTTGTATTTTATTAGACAATTTAAATTTTTCAAAAAACTTTCGTGCCTTTGCCTGCCAGAGCTGCATCGATTGGGTTTTCTGAGCTTCTCCCGTCCGCGAAAATCACTTCGCCGACGCCAGCCTCGATGGCGCGTTTCGCCGCCAGAATTTTTTTCTTCATGCGTCCGACTGCGAATTCGTCAGCTTTTTGAATTGGGATTTCACGAATCAGGCTCGCTTCGTTTTCAACATTCTCAAGCAAACCCGGCGTGTTCGCGAAAAAAATTAATTTATCAGCCTGCATTTCAACCGCGATTTTTGAGGCGATTTTGTCGCCATCGACATTCACCTCAGTCGAATTTTCCGCAGCCGCAGGGGGAGCGACGACGAGAATTTTTTTGTCTGCCAGAATTTGGTGAATCGCCGCCGCGTCAATTTTTTCAATCGAGCCAGTGAGGTCGCCCTCGACGACTTTCACTTTGCCATCCTCAACGATGCGCATCCGACCGTGCTGTTTGGCGAGAATTAAATTATTTTTCGAGCCGATTTGCGCGACAGCTGCGCCGCCAAATTCGGCAATTTTCACAGCGACTTTTTCAGCGGTGCCACCGTAGACTTCTTTGAGAAGTGCGAGCGTCGCCTCATCCGTCCAGCGCGATTTCTCACCGCGCTCGGAAGTAATCATGCGCGGAGTGATACCGCGTTCTTTTTGAACGCGTGAAAGCTCGGCGTTCGCGCCGACGACAATCACAATCTTTTCACCGGAATTTTGGAGAGCCGCTGCATTGCGCGCGAGCGCAGCGAAATCGATTCCATCACCACCGCCAAACTTCAGAACGAGCATTTTTAAATTTTATATTTTAAATTTTAAATTTAGAGTGGGTGTAGTCCTAAAAATTCTAAGCCCGCTTTTTCGGCGAAACCGCAGGCGAGATTCGCATTTTGAATCGACGCGCCCGCCGCACCTTTGCCGAGATTATCGAGCGCGGCGACCGCAGTGATCCGATTGGAATTTTCATCGAGCTGCCAGCCGACATCGCAAAAATTCGTGCCAGACAAAATCTTCGGCTCAGGCAAAGAATGGATACCGGAAATTTCTTTGACGATGCGGACGAATGGCTCGGTCGAATATTTTTCGCGGAAGAGTTTCCAAATGTCTTTGTCGGAAGTCGGCGCAGTGAGCCAAGCGTGCGCGTGGCAAACGATTCCGCGTACTTCCGGTGTCGAAGTAATCGAGTAGCCCGGCACATTCGGCAAATGCAATTCTTGAATCGCTTCGCCAGTGTGACGATGACCGGACAATTTGTAGCTGCGCAAAACTCCGGCGCGTTCCGGATGGTGCGAGCCGGCTGAAGGCTTGTTGCCGGATCCGCTCGACGCAACCTTCAAATCAAAAATAATTTTGGAAGTGTCAACAATCCCGAGTAGCGGCAGCAGCGCGAGAATCGCAGAAGTCGCGGTACAGCCGGGGACAGCGATGCGCTTCGATTTTTTGATTTCTTCGCGGTGAATTTCGGGCAAACCGTAAACCCATTTTTCCATGCCATCAGCAATCGGCGCATCGGGATACCATTTCGCGAAATCCTCTTTTTTTTGAAAGCGGAAATCCGCCGACGAATCGATGATGATGTCGCCCAATTTTTCGAGCGCAGAAATCTTGGTCGCAAGCGCGCCGTGAGGAAGGCAGGAGAAAAGAATGTCAACTTTTTCGACTTCCGAGATTTTGGAAAATTTCAAATCCGTCGCACCGCGCAAATTCGGGTGAACTTTGCCAATCGCTTTGCCAGCGAAATTTTCGCTCGTCGCGAATTTGATTTCGAGGTTGGGATGACCGAGCAAGAGACGCACGATTTCACCGCCGACATAACCAGATGCGCCGATCACGGCTGCAGAGAGTTTTTGCATAAAAGCATTTTAAACTGGAAAAAGTCTTTTGAAAAGAGGCTTGACTTTATAGAAAAAAAGAGTAGAATCTCGCGCGGTCTTTTTCCAGAATTTCAATCTCGAAACTCACACCAATTAAAACCCAATCCAAAATGTTTCAGCTCTCCACCAAAAAAAGTCTCATCACGCTCTCACTCGGCCTGATCTTCACGGCTGGAATTTTGTTTTTATTGAAGGGCGGGGAAATCAGCGAACTAGCTCTGAATGAAGAAAATTTAGCGCCAACTCAAGTCGTGAAAATCGCCGATCTTTCAAAAATCGACTGGGAGATTGAAGTGGTCGAAGAGTCCGACCTGCCCAAAAGCTAGCGAGTAGCTTGATTCGGTTTTACAGAGAAAAGATTTGCGGCTAGAATCGAGTCTTATTTTTAAATTTGAATCATGTCTGAGAAAAACCAGCGACGCGAAAGCTTCGTCGATAAAGAGCTGACTGGCAACGAAATAGTTGATGTGAGATTCAGCGGCAGCTCAGTAGGAGATAAGTTTGGGAGAGGAACGACAATCGGCGGGCAAGACCTGAACTCGCTCGCTAATTATTTTGGGAAGGGTGCTTCTGCATACGATGTTGATTCAATCACTTTTGAAAGAGTTCACATCGATAAAGTTAACAAGTTCATAGAGCAACGGCGAGCTAACTTCTTAAAAAATTCGGGCTTCCTTAAATCACAAGCTATACGCTATTTTAACGATGCCCTTCGCGCAACGATTATTAATGTTCGCAATATATCCCGCCAAAAGATTGAAGCGACAACACCAAATCAGAACCGAACTCAAACTCCGGAAGTTCTGCCACTTGACGGAAAAGTGGATATCTGGATTAGCGGACCAGCTCTGGGGGACGGGAAGCGTATCGGGCAATTAGAAAATTTCGCAAGTGATCTTGTTTATCGACTTGGGGCCAAATCATGCACTGATCCAAACCCAAAGGGATTCATGATCCAAGGCGCAGATGCAGGCTTGCTGCCTAAACTCGAGTCTGATTTAACATACTACGACAACTTAAATTTGGGCGAAGATCTTCAATTAAAAATTTCTAAGAAATTAGAATTTCAACAAGGCAGTCCTGACGAAGGTCGCAAACCAACCAAGTTTACTAAATGTCAAAAAAGTGGAAAAACCTGGAGAATGTTTCAATAAAACTAAATCGAACAGCTCGGCGCAGCCTCACCACCATCGCGAATCTCGCCGTGACCGCGCCCGACCCATTTATAACTAGTCAAAGCTTCTAAAGCGAATGGTCCGCGGGCGTGCATTTTTTGTGTGGAAATCCCAATCTCTGCGCCGAGTCCGAATTCGCCTCCGTCTGAGAATTGCGTCGAGAGATTGGCGTAGACGCAGGCGGCATCGACTTCGCGCAGGAAACGGTCGATGGCTTTTTGGTCGCGCGAGATAATCGCTTCGGTGTGTTTGAGCGAATATTTCGCGATGTGTGCGAGCGCTTCATCGAGACTTTTGACGATTTTCAAATTCAAATCCAGAGACAACCATTCACGGTCGAATTCAGGCGCATAAGTTTTAACCGTTAACCCACCGGATATCTGGCGGGTTAACTTAGCTGAATGAATTTTCACTCCGCGTTTTGCTAATTCTGGCAAAAGCTGCGCGAAAAGTTTCGGCGCGATTTTCTCGTGGACTAGTAAAGTGTCGAGCGCATTGCAGATCGTGGTGCGGCGCGTTTTGGAATTCACGATAATCTTGACCGCCTCGTCGACGACCGCCGAGCAGCCGACGAAAATGTGGACGACGCTCGCGCCCGTCTCGATTGTCGGAATCAGGGAATTTTTGGCGACGAAATCAATCAAGCCGCGACCGCCGCGCGGAATCACGAGATCGACAAATTCACGCGCCTGCAAAAGTTCGCCGACAATTTTGCGATCGGGCGAGTCGATGAATTGAATCGCATCGAGCGGAATTTTGCTTGATTTCAGGCTCGCGCGAATGATTTTGACGATTGCCCGATTCGAATTCAGCGCATCCGCCGAACCGCGCAGGACGATGGCATTGCCTGATTTCAGAGCTAAAACGATGGCATCGACCGTCACATTTGGGCGTGACTCATAAATCATCGCAAGCACGCCGAGTGGCGTCGAGATTTTTTCCAGCTTGAATTTCGCGCGCGGTTGCGCAATCTCAAGAACTCGTCCGACTGGATCGGGGAGTGTCGCGATTTTGCGGACTTCCGCCGCCGAGCCGAAAATCCGAGCGCGGTCGAATTTCAGCCGATCATATTTGTCGGCGGAAATTTTCTTCAAATCTTGAGCATTCGCTTTTTCAATCACTGCGTAATTTTGCTCCAGCGCGTCCGCGATTTTTTTCAGCGCGAAATTTTTGTCAGCGGTCGCGAGCGTCGCGAGTACGCGTGAACTCTTCTGCGCGGCGGCAAGTTGTTTTTGTAGATTCACTTTTTCGATTTACAAGTTCGTTAATCCACGAGATATCTCGTGGGTTAACTTTATTGCGCTTATTTTACCACCTCAGCAAACGCGGCGAGCGTTTTTTTCGCCGTGTTTTCCCAGCTGAATTTGCGCGCGCGGACTTTGCCCGCCGCCGCCATTTTCTGTCGCAACTTTTTGTCAGCGAGAATTTTCGCGAGCGCGATGCGCCACGCATCGATATTTTCCGGCGCGACGAATTGCGCCGCCGTGCCGAGCACTTCGCGCAGCGGCGGAATATCCGCTGCCAAAATCGGCGTACCGGCGACAGCCGCCTCGAGCGGCGGCAGCCCGAAACCTTCGTAAATTGACGGAAAACAAAAAACCTCCGCCGCGGCGAGCAGCCCGGCTTTTTCCGCCTCGGAAACCGAACCGAGAAAATGAATTCCGTGTTTCGTGCTCGATGCGCCATGTTTCATGTTCCGTGTTTCATGTTTCATGATTCCCGGGTCAGCGAAAATTTTTCGATCGAAGTCGCCGGCAATCACGAGCTCAACTTTGTTCGAATCCCCGATCCGGGCCGAGGACAAGTTCTCCTTTTGCAGTTCGGCGAAGGCACGGACGAGCGTGCGCAAATTTTTGCGCGGCTCTAGCGTCGAGAGCGCGAGAATAAATTTTTTCGGTAACTTTTTGGGACGAATTTTTTGGACGGAAATTCGGGCGGCGAGTGGCGTGACGGCGATTTTCTCCGCCGGAATTTTCCAAAATTCCGTGAGCTCGCTCTGCGTGAAATTCGAAACCGCGAGAATCCGATCAGCAGTCTGCGCAATCTTTTGGGAATTCAGAAAACGCTGCCACAGCATTGTTTTAGCAGAAAAAAATTGTGGGAAACGCGTCGGTGACAAATCATGAACCGTCACGACGAGGCGGCAATCGTCCGAGAGCGCGACCGGTCGCGGATCCGGCGACCAAAAAAGATCAATCTTCTCAGCACGCTTTTCATTCGAAAAAATAAATCTATCAAGCGGTGGAGCGTCAAAAAAGCGCAGCCGGAAATTCAGAAGCCGATTCGAAAATTTCGTGTGAATTTTTTTGAAGCGCGGGGAGTGGGGAATCTCGAGCTCCGGGAAATTTTCCGTCGCTGAATTAAACCAGAGAAAATAGCTGTTTTTCTTGTCGAGACGAAAAATCTCGGCGAGCGTATTGCGGAGGTAAATCTTGACGCCGGAAATTTGGTCGCCGGCGAGCGCGCGAAGATCGACGATTATTTTCACCCGCAGATTTTAGCGAAAAAATGGGAACATTAAATGTGTTCGGATTTTCGGAAAAAATTGCTTTGTAATCGGGACACAAATAAGATTGCGTTCAATTTAATTTTGAAAATCATGTTTAAGCCGAAGAATGGAGAAATTGATCTGCCAAATAGTCTAGAAGAAATAGCTGGGGATCGCGCAAATGTGGGCATAGTTTACGACGAGGCAGCAAAAGAGAAAATCCGAGAAGCAGCTCTCGCGCGACTCAAAACAAAGACTAAGTTTCTCGCTGACCCTGTTGTGGAGCGTATTTCTACGCTCGTAGCCAACTCGAAAAACGCAGCCACTTTTCTCTCTAATGAGAAACTCAGTCCAGGTTTAATCGCCGACTTGTTCGGAAAATTCAACGACGCCAAATTAGCGATGCTTTTTTCGCTTAGTCCGGAGTTCACCTCAGATTTCATGGATTTAAATCCTGAAGACAAAATCGAAGTTCTGCAAAGTTCTAAAAACCCAACTGACTTCGAACAATTAATTTTTGACAATAGGCCAATGATCAGGCGAAAACCAGGAGAAGGGGAGGGAGAAGAAAAGACCTATCCACTTTTTGATCCAGGCGTAGAAGGAAGCAATTAATCGCTCGACGATTATTTTCATCCGCAGGTTTTAGCGAAAAAATGGGAACATTAAATGTGTTCAGATTTTCGGAAAATCATTGCTTTGTAGTTAGAACGGAAATAAAATTCTACCTTCTTTTAACCCCAAAAATATGAATGACTTACAAAATGGCGACCTTAGAGAAATTGGATCCGATGACATCAAATCCATGGAGGAAATAGTTAAAATGCGAAACGAGTTAGATTTGAGCGCAATTTATGATGGAGTTGAAGCAGACAAATTTCGCAAGACAGTCTTTGACAAGTTCAAAAAATTCTGTCCGGACGAGACTTTGCTTTCAAAGTTATTTGAAAAAGTTGAAGTATTATCCAATTCTAATTTGGAACGCATCCTTGCACTCGTCGCTAATTTTCATACCGCAGCTGATTTTTTCGCCAACAATGACAGCCTAAGCTCAAGTCGAATCGCGACTTTTTTGCAAAACTTTGATGACGATCAACTAAGAATGTCATTCTTAATTAGTGTAGCTGCTGGGGAAAAATTTAATAAATTAAGCTTTGAGGCAAAACAAGAAATTTTCAGCAATGCCAAAACTTTACCCGAATTCGAAAAACTCGTTTTAGATTATAAAGCTGAAGAAGACGGCTCAAGCGGCAATTAGTCACTCAATTTAAATTTTGTTAAACTCACCAAGTTTTAACCTTCTTTCGAGATGCTCACGCAAAATGAATTTGGTTTTGATCTCGCGGTAGACAATCCGTTTGTGATTTTTCGCCTCCTCGCGAAAATCGCGAAAGATGCAGTCGGAATCGACAAAGTTCTTGACCTGAGTCGCGGCGATCCGGGATATGGTTTCGCGCCAAATGTAAGAAGCCGCCGATTTTATTCATTCCTCGTCGCACTCGACACAGTGCTGAATAATTTCGAGACGCACTTCAAAGACCGCACGAAAAATTCAGAAGCTGAAATCCTCGGAGAAATTGAAAAATTCGCGCGAGAGAATTACGCGGAAAAAGTCGCGGTGGAATTGCTCGCTGACCTCGAGGAGTTTTTGCAAAAAATAATTGAGGCGGCGAAGAACCAGGGTTTGAATTGGGGTAAATTCGAAGTCCTATTCGAGCTTTTCAAATATTCGACTGTCTCGGGCGGCTGCTACCACGATCCTTACGGTGAATTGCTCACGCGTGTCGTCATCGCTGATTTCCATTCACACAATCTCGGTGTCGCCGTGAAGTACTCCGATTTGGTTTTCACGAATGGCGCGAGCCACGCGATTGGCACATTTTTCAAAGCCTTCGGCGTCGAAGGCGCGGGACTGCTGAAACCAGGCGACGAAGTGATGATTACCTCGCCGGTTTATTTTCCCTACATGGGCATCATGCAAGCGCGCGGACTCAAGATTACCTGCGTCTCCGCTGATCCTGCGACTGGACAATTCGCGCCAGACGCTTTCGCGAAAGTCGCCGAAAGCAATCCGAAAGTCATCGTCCTCGTCGATCCGGACAATCCAACCGGACTGAACAAAAATGAAGCGAGCCTCAGAATGTTGGCAGAATTTGCCGAGCAGAAAAATGCGATTATTTTGAGCGACGAAGTTTATTCGGCTTTTCATCCTGGTAAAAAATCGATTCTCGAATTCGCACCGAAACGCACGATTCGCATCGACGCGCGGTCAAAAATCGAACGCGCGACCGGCTGCCGTTTCGGTGAGTACATCATCCTCGACGGAGCGAACAAATTCATCACTGAAAAATGGGCTGAATATCTGCCGAAGGGGATGGATGTCAAAACCTATCTCCACGACGCGAAAGCTCCGGGCGGCGTGCTGGGCGAATTCCGCCACACGACTTTCGTCCCAGGTCCGAGCCAGATCCTCGGCATTTGCCATGTCTTGCTCGGCGCACCAGAACGCGCGCGTTACACGGAAATCGTGAAAGAAAATATGCAGGTCTGGTACGATGGACTCGGACTGCCTTATCCGAATAATTTTTATTATTCGCTAATCGACCTGAATTCGATTGCCAGCGCAGCGAAAAAAGCCGTCCCAGCCGAGCAAAAATTCCTCGACCTCGCCAAACTCGGCGTCGTGCTGATTCCCTCGAATTTGTTTTTCTCGCAAGAGGATCGCGCCGCCGAAGATCGCAAAAATTTCGCCCGCGCCAGCTTGCCGAATCTCACGACTGAGCAAGTCTCAGCCGCCGCCAGCAAAATCAAAGCATATTTGGCGAGCTAATTTTTTAGGTTTGGCGCGACCTGCTTGATGACAACACAATCGCCGAACTTTTTCGTGGCATTTTTGATACCCTGAATAATTTCCTTCGTCACACGAGAGTGTAGTGGGTCATCAATAATGAAAACCACAAAAGGGTTTTGCGGTGTAAATCTCTTTTCAACTTTTGCAATACCAAGCGAAATTTCGATGCGATGAAAAACATTTGTCCAGTCCGAAAGCGCAGGATGAATCGTAAAACCGTTCGGAACCTCGTCTTGAAGCTTGCTGCTATCAAAAGCAACATCTGGTCGCGTTCCGCCAATCAGGTCGACATAAAAAGCCTCTTCCTTGTGTCCATGCGACTCGC
The DNA here is from genome assembly GCA_041665585.1 of Patescibacteria group bacterium. Taxonomy (NCBI): domain Bacteria; species Patescibacteria group bacterium. The sequence continues at coordinate 56,603 of JBAYIN010000002.1, forward strand.
GACTCATCCCCTCGAGAGGAATCCACGAATAATTCACTTTAAGTTCATTTGCGAGTGTCTCAGAGAAGAATGCCGCGTGAGCATCAACGACTGACTGCCAGCGCGAATCTGCCATCATCGCTGCGACGACTTGTGGTGCAACGCCCAAGGCTTGGAAAACTCGACCAAGATCGCCATTTGCGGCACCACATTCGGCATGCGCCGAAATACCTTTGATAATGTTTTTTAGTGTCAAATCTCTCAAAATATCTAAATAATCTTCATCGGGCAACAAAACCTTTTCTGATTCTCCGGTCAGTTCAATACCAAATCCTTGGAAGAAATCCGCCATCGGATGATTGCGTGGTAAAGCTAATTGTTTGCGTGGAAGCAAAATACCCGAACCAGCCATGCGCAAACCACCCTCTGTTCCGCCATCCATACATTTCACAATTCCGTCGCTTTTGAAAGCTTCTTTAATCTCCGGTTTATGAAAAACCTGTGAAATGCGATTGATGCGTTTCATATCAAAATCATGCTGTCCTTCTTCGGGATAATCCTTCTGGCTCAAAAATACGGAACCCTCACCAAATTCTCCTTCAAGACTTTCCTGCTCGGTAGGCTCTTCGTAAATTTCAGTCATTTTATAAAAATTAAGTTGGGCGGAACTTTACGCTTTTGGGTCAAAAAGTCAAGTTCGTTTTTTTTCTGAATAATCGTAAAATCTCTTCTCGATGAATGGTGACCTCGCACTCCTCGTAAATTTCGCTGTCGCGATTGGACTCGGCGCCCTCATCGGCGCGGAGCGCGAAGTCACGAAGGTCGGCAAAAAGGCGCGTCGGACTGGCGTGCAATTTTCGGGTTTGCGCACTTTCACACTACTCAGTATTCTCGGGTTTGCCAGCGCGCAACTTACTGAGATTTTCGGGGCGATTGCTCTCGGTGGCACACTTTTGATTGTCGGAGTGTTTTTGTTCGCGGAATATTGGCGCGGAAAATTTTTGGGGATTACTTCTGATCTCGCTGCGCTCGCGACTTTCCTGGTCGGTGCGCTCGCCTTCGAGTCACGGCTCGCTGCAGCGGCAGTCGGCATCGCAGTCGTCATCGTGCTCGCCACGAAAAAGTGGGTTCGAGATTTTTTGCACAAAGTGAGTGAGAGTGAATTTCTCGCGACAATCAAATTCGTAATCGTCACTTTCCTCGTTTTACCGATTTTGCCGAGTGAAGCGATTGACCCGTGGGGGATTGTGAGTCTGCAAAACGCCTGGCTGATGGTCGTTTTCATTTCAGCGATTTCTTTCGTCGGCTATGTTTTGACCAAAATCGTCGGCTCGCAAAAAGGTCTGAGTCTGACGGGGCTCGTCGGAGGACTCGCGAGCTCGACGGCTGTCACGAGCGCGATGGCAGTCGAGTCGAAATCAAACCGCAAAATCACCACGCCTTTCACGATTGCGATAGTTCTGGCAAATGTCGTGATGTTCGGGCGCGTCGGCTTCGAGGTCGCTATCTTAAATCGTGCGCTCCTGCCGCAGCTCGCATTTTCACTTGGTGCGATGCTGCTCGCGAGCGGCGGGGTTTTGATTTTCTTGTGGCAAATGTCGAACCACGCCGATCGACAGCAAAAATCCAAGCGAGAGCTCAAACTCGCGAGTCCATTCCAGCTTGCTCCCGCGCTTAAATTCGCACTCTTTTATGTTTTAATTTTGTTCGTCGCACATTTCGCGAATAAATTTTTTGGCACGCAAGGAGTTTATGCTGCAGCGGCTTTTTCGGGGCTCGCCGATGTCGATGCCATCACGATTTCACTAGCGCGCCTCGCCGGGTCGGGGGAGCTCGCACACTCGACCGCCGTGAATGGCATCACGATTGCCGTCCTCGTGAATACGCTCGTCAAGCTTTCGATTATTCAAATCTTCGGCGACCGCCAGATTTTCCGCCAAGCGCTCGTCGCGTTTTCAATTATTTTGGCTGCCGGATTGGCGGTGATTTTTGCGTTTTAGCTTGACAAACTAACTGAAAGTTAATGATTCAAGCAACTTTTTAAATAATAAGTCAAGCAATTATGACTTTATCGCGCAACAAAAAACGATTATAATTCAAACCTATTTTTTAACTTCCTTAAAATGAGCTTGTATGAAAACACGCAAAAGCTGATCGCCCGCGCTGGCACAACGATGAATCTTGCTCCGGAAATGCGCCTCATCATGAATGAACCCGAGCGCGTTTTGACCGTGAACTTCCACATTCACCGCGACAACGGCAAGCTGGAAATGTTCCGCGGCTTCCGTGTTCAGCACAATACTCTGCGCGGTCCGGCGAAAGGGGGAGTGCGTTTTCATCCGCAAGTCGACATGGAAGAAGTGAAGGCGCTCGCGGGTTGGATGTCGATTAAGTGCGCCGTCGTGGATATTCCTTACGGCGGGGGAAAGGGCGGCATCGAGGTGGATTCGACGCAGCTGTCGGAATGCGAACTTGAGCAATTGACGCGCGAATTCACCCGCGCGATCGCGCCAATCATCGGTCCACGCCGCGATGTACCCGCACCAGATGTCCGCACGAATGGTCAAATTATGAATTGGATTGCGGATGAGTACCACAAAATTCATCCCAATGAAGACGATTATCTCGCAGTCGTCACTGGCAAAACGCTGGACAATGGCGGTTCACTCGGACGCGACTCGGCGACAGCCGCTGGTGGCGTGCATGTTTTGGAAGCTTTTCTCGCGACGAAAAATGAAAAGGTCGAGGGCATGCGGATCGCAATTCAGGGATTTGGCAATGCGGGCGCCTGGATGGCGAAAATCTTGGCAGACAAAGGTGCGAAAATAGTCGCGGTGAGCGATTCACGCGGCGGAATTTACAATGCGGAGGGACTTGATATCGCCGCAGTGGAAAAAATTAAAGATGCAAAGGGGAGTGTCACTGCCGCGGTAGGCGAGCAAATTTCGAATGAGCAACTATTGGCTTCGGAATGCGATATTCTCATATTAGCCGCACTGGAAAATCAGCTTACTGTCAAGAATGCTGATTCCGTCCGGGCGAAGATCGTCGCCGAGCTGGCGAACGGTCCGACTACGCCGGAAGCACACGAAATGCTTGAAAAACAAGGCATTACCGTCTTGCCGGATGTGCTCACGAATGCGGGGGGAGTCACCGTCAGCTTTTACGAATGGGAACAGAATCTACGAGGCGAAAAATGGAGCGAGGCGGATGTCGCGGCGAAGCTGGAAAAATCCCAGAAAACGGCGTTCGCAGATGTCGCGAATACTGCAGCTGAATTCAAAACTGATTTGCGCAACGGAAGTTACATTTTGGCACTGCGCCGAATCGAGCAAGCTTTCGCTGAGAAACACACCGTGAAATAAAATTGCCTCAACCCAATCTAACCCGAAGTTCGAAACCACTTTTGGGTTTGAACCGCGCAAAATTTTCTCCATGTTCCATGCTGTGTGCTTCATGTTCCATGCTCTATGTTTAAACCATGGAGGACAGCTCGAGCTAACCTCACACAATGTATCTTGTGTGAGGCGGTATTGAAGACTTCATTTCTCTCGGAAAAATCTTTAAAAAAAGACACCTCCGCGTTTTAACTTGTTGCTGACAGGAAAAATTTAATTTATTTTATAGAAACACAAAAGCCAAAGTGCTCACTCCCCTCGCTGGAAATCATTTTCCAAAATTGATTTTTCCGCCTTTTTTTGCTAAAATAAGGGGATTTTAAAACAAAAAAATTGACTAAATTACTGACAAAACTCCAAAAAATCTGCGCGAGCCTGTTGGCAATCGCACTTTTAGCAGGCCAATTACCTCTAACTCGGGCAGCGACTCTGTCGATTGGCAGTGATTCGCTTGCCAATCCGGCAGTCGGCGAGACCAGCGCCCATTCGATTGCCTTCACCACGCAGAGCAATCTCGCCGCAGGCGACACGCTCGAGCTCAGTTTCCCGGATTTCGGCTTCGCGCTCGACTCAGTCGAGGACATAATCGTGCCAGTCGGACCAGTCGGCACGGTTACTTATTCGAATGCGGACAAAAAAATTACATTTACGCTCTCGCAAAGTTTCCCGGCCGGAGCCGTCGAGGTCGCAATCAGCAACGGCGGAATCACGAATCCGGCAGTCGCCGGTGAATACTCTGTACGAATTTTGACGAAAAACACAAACGGCGCAGTGCTGGACAGCGGCAGCGCGCTGGCGCAAATCGCAAACGGCGTGCAAGTTTTAGCGAATGTCACTCCCGTGATTACGAATGTGACGAGCTCAGTCAGTGATGGCAATTATTTGATTGACCAGATTATTCCAATTCAGGTTCAATTCACAGGTAATGTTTTCGTCACAGGCACGCCAACGCTGGCGCTGAATAACGGCGGAACTGCTTTTTATTACAGTGGCAGCGGGACAAGTACACTCACTTTCAGATATCAAATTCAGGCTAATCAAAATCTCGCTACGGGCGGGAACCTCGACTATGCGTCGACGACCGCGCTGACACTTGGAACAACTGGCACGATCAAGCTCGCGAGTGGCAAAGATGCCAATTTGCTTTTACCAAGTCCAGGGACCACTAGCTCGCTCGATGCGAACAAAAATATCGGCATTTCAACAAGTCAATTTCAACTCTCGGTGACCGCACCGACAGCTTTGTCTTTTGAAATAGCGGACGATAACGGCGCGACCACCACCGCGACACCACTTTTGAAATTCAGTGCAAAAATCGAATCAGGCAAAGTCGCGCTCAGTTGCGACGGCAGAACTTGGAGTAATTGGCACACTTATCCCGAGAGCGGACAGCTGAATGCTGACGGCGCGGCCGATTTCAATATCCTGAGCTGCGGCAGCGACGAAGGGCTCAAGACCATCTCGATTAAATTCGCCAACAGCTTCGGCTACGAATCGAAAATTCTCACTGACTCCACAATTTATAAAAAAACCACGACTAAAGTCACCGAAACTCCTCCGACTACTCCAAGTGAGGTTCCGACCGTAGTCCCAACGACCGGAGCAGCGACAGAGACCAAAACTACACAAACTACGGTTGATTTAAGCACTGCCATCACTGAAACAAAAACTAATACCAAAGCTAACGAACAAAAAATAATTGAAGTTGGTTATGTCGATCCGAATTCCAATATTTGGAAAAGCTTCCGTGATGTGACGGTCGACACAAATGGCAAAACAACAGTCGCTGCGCCGAACGAAAATAAAATCGAAGTGCGCGTGATTCCGGCTAAAAAATTGGAAAATCAAACCACCAGCCTCACAACCTCTCAGCCAATCTTGCCTCAGGCTGGCGGCAAAATTCCCACAAGCACTGAACTCGTTTCTACAACCAACTCTGCAACAGTCCAAATTTCAGCCGAAACCAATGTCACGAGTGGCGGCAGCGGCGCGAGCAGCAGCCAGTATGAAGGCGTAATTTACGCCCCGGAAGTCGTCGAGAATCCTCCACCCATCACCGACACAAATCTGGAAATTAATAACGCCATTGCTGTGGGTAGTTCAAGTGGCTCAATCCAGTTTGACCAGCCGGTCTTGCTGACCCTGCCGACCGAGAATAAAAAGGATCCGCGCATTTATTATTTCGATGAGACAACAAACGATTGGGTCAAAACCGCAGATGTCAAAGGCGGAAAAAGCGGTGGCGAAGTCAGTCCCGACGGCTCGACAATTTCCGTCTGGGTCGATCACATGACACTCTTCGCAGTCGTGGGTGTGAAAGAAATCAAGCTCGTCGGTATCTCGAAAATCGCGGTCGGTGAGGGCGAATCGCGACGCGCAGAATTCGCGAGCGGCGAGTGGTTTTCACCAGCCGACATTGGTAATGACGATTTCGTCAGCATCGCTTGGAGCGGAGTCGGCGAAAAATTTTATTACACTCTGGATAAAAATCCCGCCGCAACTTCCCTGCGCAAAATCACAAATGAGACGAAATTCACGACTGATTTTTTCGTCGATGGAATTCGCGTGAGCGAAGGCGAAAGCTACTTTCACATTCGCGCCGAAGGTGCGGACGGTGAACGCGACGGCGAGACTGTTTTCGTAGTGAACTACGACAAGACACCTCCCCGCCTGACAAGAATCAAAAATGAGGCGGGAAAAATTGAGCTGGATTTTTCGGAACCAATCAGTTCGAGCGATGTAATTTCAATTTATTTTGCCGACGGTCGCGAGCTCGAAATTCCGGCCATCATCGAACCAACCACAATTTTGGAAATTAATTCTGACGAAACCGCTCCGCAGATTACTGCCATCGTCGGATTGCTCACCGACCACGCCGGACTGGTCTTGATCAATCCCTCACCCGATGCAAATGAAATCGCCGACGGTCAAATTCACGCTGCGAGCGTCGAAGTCCTATTCCCTGGTCAACTCGTAAGTGGGAAATACCTCACGCAAAAAGACTTTGTGAATGTCAAACCACAAGCGCTGGGCGCAGTGAAAATGCGGCTCGCCAGCGGCGCCTGGGAAAATTTCGCGGAAAAAGAATTCCACATCGCCCTCCCCGACTTCGGCACCAGAAAAATTATTTTTGAATTTGAAAGCGCCAGCGGTGCGACCAAGTCAGCCGGTGTCATCGTCACGCGCCTGCCGGCAGACACGAGCGAACTTGAGACAAGTGAAGCCGCACAAAATTCCGGCCTCGCCAAATTGCGCGCAGCCATCACAACTAAATTAAAAAAACTGGTCGTCTGGGGCATCTCAGCACAAAACGAAAAAATGCTCGCGACTGTGAATCCCGCGATTTTACCGAGTGAAGAAGTTCCGAACTCCGCAGCGATTAGCGATTTAAATGCTGCACTCACCATCGCTCAGGAAATTGAGAAACTCGCCGGCAAGGAAAATCCAGCCGTGTCAAAAATCGAGCAACTGGCGCAGGAGCTCGCCGCAAAAAATTTCAAGCTTGATGACCTCTTGCCAATCACGACGCTCGTAAATATTTTCGGCAAAATTTCGAGCGCCGACGCGATGCGGCTGGTCGGATTTTTGGATTTGAACTCGGTTGCCCTGCAAAAAAATGACGCGCATTTCACGCTCGGCGAACTTTCGCTCGGATTGCGCGACTCGGACGATGACGGACTGGCGGACAAGCTTGAGCTCGGACTTGGCAGCAATCCATTTAGCTTCGACTCGGATGGTGATGGGATCTCGGATGGTGACGAGGTTTTGAAATTCGGCACTGACGCGCTGACTAAGAATTTACCGGCAACTGTGGGATTCACGAATCTCCCGGAAAAAATCACGAGTCCGCGACCATTTTTAACTGGGACTGCTGCGGCGAATACAATTATCACGCTCGTCGCGGTCGCTGCGGCTGACACGGAAATCACGCTCGGAGAAACCATCACGGACACACGCGGTGGCTTTGCGACTTTGGCGAAAAACGCACTCCCCGCCGGCGATTATGAATTACAGATCAGGGAAAACGGTGAAACTTTAGCCAACAAAAATGTCACAATCAATCTCGATTTCATGCTGTTGCCACCGCAAATTTTCGCCGGCTCATCGGAAATTTTTGAAGAAAATCAGCCCGCCTTTTACGGCAACTCGTTTTACGACGCGCGCGTGATTGCGTTTTTTGACGACCTGCCGAGAGCCGTCGTCGTCGACAATACGCTTGGCGATTTCGTCGTCCGCCCACCGAAAGCTTTGGCGCTCGGAAAACATACGCTCACGATTGTGAGCGAACTCGCCGACGGAACGCGTTCACCCGCCCGTGTTTTGGAATTCGAAACAATCAAGCCAAACGCGAAATCCGCCGCGCCGGTCATCGAAAATTTCGACTGGGAAAAAATCGCGCTGGCTGGCGGAATTTTGATTCTCGCTGGAATCGGCGGAATCTGGATTTTCCGCAGAAAAAATCAAACTGCGCCGTAGCCCTCCGCGTCAATATTTTCCGCCGGCACGCCGAGCTCAAGCAGCTTATTTTTGATACCCGCCGTCGAAACTTCTGAGCCGCAAATCAGGACTTCCAAATTGCGCGGAATATCTGTCTGCGCGAGTACTTCCGGCAGTCGCCCCGAAACTCCCACGAAGTCTTGCGGCGGACGCGAGACGGCGACGGTGAATTCGAAGTTCGGATTTTCTTTTTTCAGCTTTTCGAATTCCGCGAGGTAAAAAATTTCTTCGACGAAGGAAACGCCGAGGAAAAGCTTGATTGGACGCGATGATTTCGCACGCGCCAATTGCGTCGCGACGGCGTAAAGCGGCGCGATTCCCGTCCCCGTCCCGAGCAGCCAAAGTGGTGATTCGTCGCCCAGCTTGGGTACGAAACTTCCCGCTCCGGCCGGTCCGAAAAATTCGACCGACTCACCGACTTTCAAATTTTTGAGAAAACCGCTGCCTCTTCCCTCTTCACCATTTTCAGTGCGAAAGAGTTTGAAAATGATTTTGAAAGTCTGCGAATCATGTCCGTCGCTCGCGAAAGTGTAAGCGCGAAAAACCGCTGGCGTTTTGCCATCCGCGACACGCAGCGAAACATAATTTCCTGCCTCGTATTGCAACTCGCTCGGCTCAACCAGCCGAAAAGTTTTTTCGAAAATATCGCGCGCCAACTCCCGGTGCGATGCGACCTGCGCGATGATTTTTTGGGGTGGCATTTAATACAATTATTTACAAAATTTGATTATCGTCGTCAATTACCGTATAATTATTACACAAATTCCTTCGGGATCGCAGCCTCCTTTGGGGGCTGCTTTAAATTTGTCAGACCTAAAACCTCGGCGATTTTAATTTTCAGATTTTCAAAATCAGCTTGATGCATCATGCCAATTTTCTGGCTCAGTCTTTTGGCGTCAAAAAGACGAACTTGGGAAAGAATCGCCAAACTTTTTTCACCGCGACTTGAGATAAATTCGAAATAATATTTTTTGTCTGCCCGTTCAGCCGTAGTCAGCGAGATGCCCCAAAAAATATGCTGATTGAATTTTTTCAGAATAATCGCCGGACGCAAAAAATACTCCCCCTTCCCGTTTTGTTCGAAACCAATATTCTCACCGTGCCGAACCCAAAAAATATCCTTTTCTTTGAAAAAAATATGTTGCTCGCGCGAGTCGGTCTGTTGCTTTAGTAAATTCCATTTATCGAAATCTTTCATTATCTTGAAATTTAAGAACTAAATAAACTTCGGTTTTTGCAGATGAAAATCAGTCGCAGTTTGGAAAGCGTGCGCCGCGGCGAGCAATTTCGCTTCGGCAAATTGCGGCGCGATGAGCTGCAATCCGACCGGCAAATTGACGGAAAATCCAGCCGGCACGGAAATCGCTGGCACGCCCGCGAGACTCGCCGGCGCAGTGAAAATGTCGGCGAGATACATTTGCACCGGGTCGTCGATCTTCTCGCCAAGCTTGAAAGCCGTGGTCGGCGCGACCGGCGCAGCGATTAAATCAACTCCCGCGAACGCAGCGTCAAAATCTTTTTTAATCAGAGTCCGAACTTGCAAGGCTTTTTTGTAAAACTTGTCCGCATAACCCGCCGACAGCGCGAAAGTCCCGAGCATAATGCGGCGCTTCACTTCGTCGCCGAAACCGCGCGTGCGATTTTCGAAATACATTTCAACCAAATTCGCCGCGTCTTCGTTTTTGATTGTCGGTCCATAACGAATGCCATCGAAACGCGCCATGTTCGCCGAAATCTCGGAACTCGCGACAACATAATAAGTCGGCACGGCGAATTCGGTGTGCGGCAAAGAAATTTCGACAATCTCGGCGCCGAGTTTTTTGAGCTGGCTAATCGCTGCCCGAATTACTTTTTCAACTCCCGCGTCCAAACCTTCGACGAAATATTCGCGTGGAATGCCTATTTTTAAGCCTTTTAAGTCGGTGTGCAGATTAGCGGAATATTTTTCGACTGGTGCGGAACTAGTCGTCGCATCGCGCACATCCTGACCCGCGAGAATTTCGAGCGCGATTGCTGCGTCTGCAACACTCTTCGTAATCACACCAATCGTGTCGAGCGAGCTCGCCATCGAAATCACACCGTAGCGCGAAATCCGGCCGTAAGTCGGCTTCAGTCCGGTCACGCCGCAGAAAGAAGACGGCTGACGAATCGAGCCGCCCGTGTCAGTCGCCGTCGCGAAAACGCACAAATCCGCCGCGACTGCCGCCGCCGAACCGCCGGAGCTGCCGCCCGGCACGCGCGCTAGATCCCAAGGATTACGGGTTTTTTTGAAAGCCGAAGTCTCGGTCGAGGCGCCCATCGTGAATTCGTCCGTGTTCACTTTGCCGAGAATCACACTCCCCGCCTGTTTCAATTTTGCGACCGCAGTCGCATCAAAAGGCGGGACATAATTTTCCAAAATTTTGGAAGCGGCGGTCGTCGGCATTGAAGCCGCACAGAAAACATCTTTGTGTGCGATGGGAATTCCATCCAAGCTACCGGTCAAATTTTCGCTCGCCTGATCTTGTGCGACGAAAAGGTAGCTTTCAATTTTGGGATCGAGCGCCGCAATTCTTTGCCAATAAGCCGCGGAAACTTCTTCCGCAGAAGCTTTTTTTTCAGACAATAACTTTCTTGTCTCGACGAGATTTAAAGCAGTGATATTCATTATAAATTTCTATCCCCTGAACCCTATCCCCTAAACCCTGTCCCCTAAACCCTGTCCCCTAAACCCTGTCCCCTAAATCCTGTCCCCTAAATCGATTTCTTAATTTTAATCTGATTGTTTTCCAGCGGATGCTGCGAGCAAGCAATCAGCTCATTCATTTTCGGGAAATTCTCAATCTCGTCCTCGCGCAAAACATTCTCCATGCCATTGACTTGATTCGTCTCGGCAACACCAGCGGTATCGACGGAATTCAGTTTCTCGATGAAGCCGACGATTGCGCCGAGCTGCGTCGTGAATTTTTCGGTCTCGGAATCAGTGAGCCGAATCCGCGCGAGCTTCGCGATCTTGACGACAAGGTCTTTGGTAATTTGCATTTCCAGGGGATTTTAACAAAAAAATTGGACTGCTAAAATTGGGAGGTGAAAAAAGTCCTCATCTTCGGAACATTCGACGGTCTACATCCCGGGCATGAGAATTTTTTCGCGCAAGCCGCGCGATTAGGACGAGTGTTCGTCGTCGTCGCGCGCGATGCCAATGTCGCCAAAATTAAAAATCGCCGACCGCACTTCTCCGAGCGCAGCCGACTCGCGACTGTCGCGCACGCGGCCAATGTTTTCGCCGCACGACTCGGCGATCCGCAAGATTTTCTAAAACCAGTAATTAAAATCCAACCAGACATCATCGCCCTCGGCTTCGACCAAAAAACTTTCGCGCCCACTGAGCTAAAAACGAAATTGAAAAAAATCAAGCTCGCGCCCAAAATAATTCGGCTAAAATCATTCCAACCTAAAAAATATAAATCGTCTCTCCTTCCCAAAAAATGATTTTATTTCTCCGAATTTTGCGGATGACCGGCCAAAATATCTGGCGCAATGGTCTCACAAGCATCGTCGCAGTCAGCGTGATTACGCTGCTTTTCATGCTGTTTAATGGAATTTTGTTTGCTAACGAATTTCAAAAAACCGCCCTCTCGGTCGTCAATTCGCGACTCGACCTCGCGCTCAATTTCGTGAAACCAGTTGAAGATTTTCAGGTGAATGCGATTGAGTCTGAGCTGCAATCCAATTTTCCTGGAATCCGCTCAGTCAAATTTATTTCGAGTGATGAAGCGTTCCGAAATTTTGTCGCGAATTTCGGACAGTCGAACAGGCAGCTGGCGACCTGGCTCAGCGCCAACACGAAAAGTTCGCCGTTGCCCGCCACCCTCGTGATTTCAGTCAATGCCGATTTACACAGTGAAATTATTAGTTTTCTCGATACGAGTCGTTATAGCGGACTTTTCAATCTCGCCGAACCAGCGACTGGCACACTCGCCACTACGGCCGCTGACAAGATCATCGCGCTCGACCGCACACTCACGAATATCAGTCTCGCTGCGATACTCATTTTTTCAGGACTCGGAATTTTGATCATCGTCGCCGTTCTGCGCCTCGCGATTTTTACGCGCGGACTCGAAATCGGCATCATGCGACTCGTCGGCGCGACGCGCCAATTCATTCGCCTGCCGTTTATTTTTGAAGGGATTTTCTTCGGTTTCGCCGCCAGTCTCGTGAGCGCCGGAATTTTCTTTCTCGGAATCGCGCACTTCGACACGAGCGCTTTCGCTGCCAATCAATTTGGTAGCTTCGGCGAAATGCTCGCGATGACGACGACGAATTTCAGCAATCATTTCGCGCTGATTTTGGCTTGGCAAATTCTCGCCGCCATCACGATTGGCACGCTCGCGAGCATCATCGCGACACGCAAATATCTCTCCAGTCGCGAGGTAATTTTGCACTAAAACTATTCGCGCGACTCACGCGCGATAATCGCCTCGACTTCGGCAACCATTTTGCCAATCGCGTCTTCGCCTGACACCACTTCGAAATCTGCTAAATCTTTTTGGATTAGTTCGGCTTTCGCCGACTCCAGTCGGCGTGCTAATTCCGTGTCCGACATATCCGGCTGGCGTTTGTGAATTCTCCGAGCAAGCGTCGCGAAATCCGGCGGCACGATGAAAATCGCTGAGAATTTTTCCCGTGGGAAATTTTGGCGAATCGTTTTGAGACCTTGAATATCGACTTCACGAATCACGACTTTGCCTGCAGCAATCGCCGCCTCGATTGGCTCGCGCAGCGTGCCATACTTCTCAGCCTCATGTACAACAGCAGTCTCGAGAAATTTATTCTCGCGTTGCATGACTTCGAAGCGTTCGTCTGAAACGAAAAAATACTGGTCCCCTTCCGTCTCATCTGCGCGCGGCGCACGCGTCGTCGCCGATGGCGGAAAATAAAATTCCGGATGATCGCGACGCAAAGCATGCACGAGCGTGCCTTTGCCGACGCCGCTCGGTCCGACGATGAGAAAAAGTTTGCCAAGCATTTTGAAGATTTTTGTACTCAATTGTTTAGTATTTTAACGCACAATCCGCCGAAGACTTGGCGAAGACGGCTAAATTATTTTCGCGCTATGGATGATTGACTTTTTTAGACAATTTTGTTAAAATATAAATAGTTCAAAACTAAACACAAACACGAACTCTTCACATCTCATCTCATCTTCAAAAAAACCTTTCGGGTAGGAAGCGAGTCCGGTCAAATTTTTGTTTGTTTTGGCATTCGGGTTCGTCCCGAGTCCTGCCGAAGTTAATTCAAAAATTTTCTTCGACAGAATCCGTGACAGACAGACTGGGCTCACTTCCTACTTTTCGATCGCGGATCGCGCCGAAACGATCCCGCCACCGAAAGGCAATTTTCTTTCGCGAGTCATTTTCACCTAAAAAATCTAAACGGCTCGAGAACAGAAAGATTGATGGTCGCTTCGGCGACTTACAATCGGAGAGGTAGCTCCAAAATCTACCGAAGAAGAGTGGGAACGCGAGAGGCTCGGCCCCTCACGCAGCCCGCACGAAATCGTAATTTTTCGCTTCAAATTTGAAACTAATTTGAGTGCGAGGATTTCATTCGAGCGGATCAAACCCCCTTGTTGGATTATAAATTTTCTGACGAGGGGGTTTTGTTTTTCAGGAGTAAGGAGTAAGGAATAAGAAGTAAGAAAATAATGGGTAGAGACGAGGCATGCCTCGTCTGCGTGCTTTTCCTCAAATTCCTTTCAACCACTTCAATTTGCCGTCTTCGATCGTGATGAGATCAACCCGCCAGTCGGAATTTTCGAGTGAATTTTCGAGCAGAAATTTTTGACCCGCCGCGGCAATTTTGGCTAATTTCGCTTCGCCGACCGCCTCGACCGCCGCGCCAAATTTCGCCGAGCGTCGCGCTTTCACTTCGACGAAGACGATCTCTGCACCGTCGCGGCAAATCAAATCGACCTCGCCGTCTTTGGAATGAAAATTCGTTTTCAAAATCTCAAGTCCCCGACTCACGAGAAATTTGCCAGCCAGAATTTCACCGTCATTTCCAAAATTCTTTTTGAAGCTCATTTTGTTAAAATCAACGCGCCTCAATCTTAAATCATAAATCGACAATCTTAAATTATGCGCATCCTTTTTTTCGGCGATATTTACGGCAAATTCGGACGCATCGGTCTGAAAGAAATTTTGCCGAAATTACTTGAGAAATTTCAGCCCGACTTCGTCCTCGCGAATGCCGAAAATCTCGCGCACGGTCGTGGTCCGACTGAGCGCCAGCTCGCCGAACTCGCTGCGGCTGGCATCGACGGCTTCACGAGCGGCAACCATATTTTCGACGCGGCGGGCTACGAAGAACTCTTCGCGAAAAATGCTTTTCCGCTCGCACGCCCCGCGAATTATCCGGACGGTGTACCCGGTCACGGTTTTTTTGTCTTAAAGAAAGCTGACCAAAAACTTTTTGTTGGTAATTTAATGGGACGAATTTTCATGGGCGATCCGCTCGATAATCCATTTTTTGCCGCAGAAAAATTGATTGCCGAAGCCAAGAAATTGAAAATCAAAAATATTTTTCTCGACTTTCACGCCGAAGCGACGAGTGAAAAATCGATGCTCGGACATTTTCTCGATGGCAAAGTGAGCGCCATCGTCGGCACACACACGCATGTGCAAACCGCCGACGAACGGATTTTGCCGAATGGCACAGCCTTCATCTCGGACGCCGGATTTTGCGGCGTGCTGAATTCCGCGATTGGCGCGAAACCGGAAGCCGCGCTCAAAAGATTTTTGACGCAGCTCCCTGCCAAACTCGAAATGGCGGAAGGTCGCCCAATCGTCGTCTCGGGCGTTTTTATTGAAACCGATGCAAGCGGAAAAGCTCTGAAAATCGAGCGCATTTACGAGCTTGTCGAATGAATACGGACTTTTCGAAAATTCAAAATGCTCGCTGGCTTGACCGAGAAAGCGATTTACCAAAAACTCGGCGAGCAGTATTTGTCACCCGAGAAGAGAGTTTTAGATTTGACAAAATAGATTTAGATAATAAAATCAAACCTTCTTTTAAGAATTAAAAAATGTCCGAAATCCCACGGCTAATGCCAGAAACAGGAGAAAGAGGAAGAATAATTGAACAGCTATTAGTTGCTGAAGCTCGTCTGCCAGATAAATTAGACTTGAGGTTTATTCGAGAGTCCGGTGATTTTTTTAGGATTGACCAGCTACTGTCTACAGCAGAAGATCAAATTAACAGCGCTATTCGCGCAATAGAAGGAGATGTTCTTCTATCGCGTCGTTTTTATAGAAAAATAGAAGATGTTTGCCAAATACCTGCTGCCCAAATGGAAATAGCTGAGACGCGCATAAAAGATTATCAGAGCTTGTCAAAAAACAATCTCAACGAAAGCAACCTAAAAAAATTAATTACTGCCTACAATCAAATTATTTTTTATCTTCAAAATCTTAAAAGCTTGAAAGAAGAAAAACTCAAGAGCCCAAAGCCGAAACATTTAAAAGATTTACGATTCGAGATCGATGGTATTTTTTAGTTTAAAAAGTTGAGATTACGCTTTTCTTCTTGTCATTCCCGACCTAATCGGTAATCCAGAATTTTAGATCGCGAAGCATTTTCCTGGATCCCCGCCTGCGCCCCAAAGGGGCCACTTCGTGGCGGGGAAGACAATGCAGGTGCACTCATTCAACTAATGATTTCTCCCAGTCTTCCGCTCATCCGCGCCGCGTTGACTTCCATCGCGATTCTTTCACCCATCGCGACTGGTCGGCCGAAGAGATAAGACGAGTATGGCGTCGCGGCGATGCCTGGACTGCCCGGCATGCGGAAGGAAACATCGAAGACGACCAGCTCTTCTTTTTTGCCGTCCGTCTCGATCGCACCCTGGAGCGCGAAAGGTCCGACGATGCCCTTGGGATTGTATTTTTTACAAATCTCGACGAAGCGCGAACCGGCTTCAAAAGCCTTTTCTAGCAGACTTTCTTTGACTGTCGCGGCGATGTGTCCGGTCTCGATGTGACTCGGCAAGATTCCGGCCGCGCTCAATTTCATCTGTTCATTCGCCGGCAGCCTCAACCAGCCATCGAGATTCGTCTGACGGCGCGTATCCGTCCCGAGTAATTCCAGCCGATTCGAAAGCGGCGAATAAAAGAAATTAAAATTGATCGGCGCGCCGAGGATGAATTCCTCAATCACGGCTTTCGCAATTCCCTCTTGGGAAATCTGCCCGGCCGCCAATTTTTCCGCAATCGTTCTTTCCCATTCAACCTTCGAACTGGCGAAAAAATTCTCGCGCTCAAATGTGCGCGTCGCGTTCGGAATTTTGGTCAAAGTCAGCCGATCAATTTCTTCGGCTGATTTGAAAATTTTGGGAATCCGAATTTTCGCCGCTTCGAGTACATCGTACTGATTCGGTTTTTCGTCTCTTTCTTCGAGTCGCAGAAGTTCGCGCGTCCCGAGAATCGGCACATGAAAATCATTTTCGACTTTGGCGAAATCGTCGAAATAGACCCAGAAATAGCGCGAATGTACGAATAGAACATTCAACTTACGCAGCTGTTCTTGAATTTCCGGCTTGAGAATGTCGGCGAATTCATCGACTAGAATTACCTCATCGACCACGCCAGTCTCCGTCTTGGGATCGAACTTGAGAAATTCAGAGTAAGTTTTTTCACGACCGCGTTTCGCGACGACGACTGACTTGAGCCCCTGCCGTTTCGCACCAAGCGAAGTTTCGAGCGCGGAATGTCCGCCGAGCGAAGCAATCGCAAGATTTTCTAAATCGTAACCCTGAAGTAAATCTTTCAATGTGGAAATAATTTAATGATTCAATGCTTTGGTAGTGGTCGCGAGAATTTTACCGCTAATTTTAGCAAGTTCCTCACAGTCCGCCAAAAATGATTCAGCCAAATCAGCAGGAATGTAATCCGAGTCACGCAGAAGTTTTAACCAAAAAATTGTTTCGCAAACTTCCTTGTAGGCTGTCGACATTTTCGCCCGAAATTCTTTTTTCGATTGTGAACCAGTCGCCTCCGCGACATTCGCCCCGATTGAAGTTCCACTCCGCAAAATCTGTTTTCCAAGCGTGAATTCCTTTTTTTCGTGAATCAAAAATTGATAAAGCTTCACAATCCTCAATGCAAACTGATAACTTTTTTCTGCAATTGCATTACTCTTTTGAATCATTCCATTATTTAATTATTGGATTATTGAATTATTGAATCATTCGCTATTCACCCGAGGACTTTATCGAGACAATTTTGCTCAAGCGCTATTTTGATTTCGCGCGCGATTCTGCGACCAGTCGACATCGGCTCGTTGTATTTGAGGAAAGTATAAGGCGAGCCGGCGATGTAGGGATTCGTCCCAGCGACGATGCGCGCTGAGATTTCGAAAACCGTCAGAATCAAATCAGAAGTGACGATTCCCTCCAAACAAAATGGTCCGAAAAGTCCCGGCGCTTCGAGCTTTTGCGATTGCTCGACCACGCGCGTGCCAATCTTGATGAAATACGGCAGTAAAGATTCGCGGACGACGAGCGGAATGTTGCCGACGATGGTGTAGCTCGTCTGCAAATTGGTCGTAATCTGATCGGTCGCCGCGACACGCCCGATTGAGTCGGCGTTCGATTCGTAGCGTTTGTCGAAACCGAGAATCTCCAATTCCCCTGTAATTCTCGAGTAAAAATAGTGGACATAAATCGGCACACCGACGACATATTCTTGAATCGTGAATTTTTCGTCCGGATGCGCTGCGATTCTCTTATAAAATTCCGCAGTCGAATTCGCGAGGAAATAACCGCGTCCGCCGCGTGCGCCGTGAAATTTCACAATTACCGGTCGGTCGATTTTTTCGGGCGAATCGAAGATGAGCGGCATTTTGATCTTGGCGGCAGTCAACCACTTCTCCTGCTTGCCCCGATCCGATTCCCAGTCGAGAATATTTTTGTTGCCAAAATGGTCAACTTTCAGCTGCTTAATTTTGTCAGTCTTCAGATATTCCACGAATGAGCCGTGCGGAATCACAATCGCATTCTCGGCAATCAACTGTTTTTCAATCTTCAGAAAATCGCGGAAGCTGTCAATCTCGATGATTTTGTCCGCAACCGGAAACATTTTGTAAGGCGCGACGCGTTTGCGCTCACAAACACAAATCGTCTCGAAACCCTCATCTTTCGCGCCCTTGAGAATTTGCAGAGCGGAATGGCTGCCAATCGTCGCGATTTTTTTGGGAAGTTTGAGCATTTTTTGGATTTGGTTGATTATAGCAAAAGAGCGCGCTGGATGGAAAAACTTGACTGAGAATTAGATTTAAAAACTCCGTGCTTTATTCTCGGACAATTTGATTATCAGCTAAAAATCTAGTGATTTTATCTGGGTTAGAAATCGCCAAAATTTCATTTCCGTCTAAGAGTTTTCTTCCTTGAATGACAAACCTCAAAAATACGGCTACATTTAAGCCTTTTTCTTGAACAATCTGCAAAATTTCCGGTCGATCAAAACTAACCCTTCTGATCCAATCATAGCCACTATAAAAAACTAAACCTAAATTATTATCTCCCCAAGGAAGCGTCTCAACTTTGATCTCGTCGGCAAAACTAATATGAAGCAATAAACAAAGATCTCGAATTGCGGTCTCTTTTTCTGTTTCTTGCTCTTGAGTTGTGAATAAATGATTTTTCGACTTAAGGGCAATGTCTGGTTTTGGCTGACTCATCGCCTCAACCATAGCTCGGACTGTCCGCCTTCGATATTCTGCAGCTTTCTCACGATTAGCGGCAGCCCGCTCAAGCTGAGCGACAAATATCCTAAGGTCTGTCTGACTCCAAGGACTGCTTTGTCGCTCATTACCTTCCAATCTATTCCCAGTTTTCATTTTTTAACATTAAAAATAAGGTGAGATTCTAGTCCACAATATCTGAAAAACAAAATTAGTCCGAAATAAATCCTGCGATTGCCGAGGTCGCGACGATGCGCGGCGACGCCAAATAAACTTCGGATTCTTTCGAGCCTTTTTCTTGGATAATCTTCAAAATTTTTGATCAATCAAAACTAAACCTAAATTACAATCTCTCTCCTTGCTTAAAAAAATTTTTATTTAAAAAACGATCTACCCTGATTGTTGCGACTAAAACCACCTCGCACAATGAGCAAATTTTCGAGCGTAATTTTTGGGCTAAAACTCCTGTGATTAATAATATTTCCTGCCAGCCTCGCGACCACACTACCATCTCGCGCCCGAGGAAGCGGTTGAAGATTTTCATCAAGATTAGCTTGCAAAATCCGAATAACAGCCTCCCTAGTCTCATCCTCCAACTTCTGGGAAAGCTTATTTACTCTATCGATAACAATCTGAAGGCTTGTTTTTATCTCCGGCGACTGAGGCATTTTTAAGCATTAAAAATAAGGTGAAATTTTAGCTCACAATATCTGAAAAACAAAATTAGTCCGAAATAAATCCTGCGATTGCCGAGGTCGCGACGATGCGCGGCGACGCCAAATAAACTTCGGATTCTTTCGAACCCATGCGTCCGACGAAGTTACGATTAGTCGAAGCGATCGCGCGCTCACCGGCTGCGAGAACTCCCATGTGTCCGCCAAGACAAGCACCGCAGGTCGGTGTCGAAATCGTCGCTCCCGCCGCTGTGAAAATCTTGAAGAGTCCTTCGTCCTCAGCCTGATTCCAGATCTTGGTCGTCGCCGGCACGACAATCATGCGCACGCCGTCCGCAATTTTTTTATTTTTCAAAACTGCTGCCGCCTCACGCAAATCCTGAATGCGACCATTCGTACAGCTCCCCAAATAAGCTTGGTCGATTTTAATCTTGTCTTTTTTCGCTGCCGAAATCGACTTGGCATTCGAAGGTAAGTGCGGATAAGCGACCATTGGCTCAAGCGCGGAAACATCTATTTCCAAAGTCTTTTCGTAATGAGCGTCTGAATCAGACTGCAAAACTGTGAAATCGCGGCAGCCACGCGCCTCAACATAATCGATGGTTTTTTGATCAGGATTGATCAAGCCGGAGGTCGCGCCCGCTTCGACTGCCATGTTCGAGAAAACGACGCGATCTTCGACTTCGAGTGAATCAATCAGTTCGCCGCCAAATTCAATCACGCGATCAGTCGCCCCAGCGACTCCGAGCTGGCGGATGACTTCGAGCATCGCGTCTTTCGCGAAAACTCCCGGCTGTAATTTGCCAATCAAATTGACGCGAATGGTCTTCGGCACCTCGAGCCAAACTTCGCCCGTCGCAATCGCCGCCGCGACATCGGTCGTCCCGACACCGAAGGCGAGCGCACCGACGACACCATGAGTGCAGGTGTGCGAGTCCCCCGCGATGGCGACCATCCCCGGTCCGATGTGACCATTTTCGAGAAAAATCGTGTGGCAAACTCCGTGTCGCCCAATCGGATAATAATTTTTGATGCCAACTCGGCGCACCCACTCATCCAATTTTTTCGCGAGAGTTGCGGATTTTTCGTCTTTCGCCGGAACGAAATGATCAGGCGTGACGACAATTTTGGCTGGATCAAAAACCCTGGAAATACCGCGTTTTTCTAGCATCGTGAGCGCCGGCGGCGTCGTCACTTCGTGACACAGCAATCGGTCAAGACGGATTTTGACGAAACCGCCTTCACGCGCAGCGCCAGAGATTAAATTTTTCGCGATGATTTTTTCGACTAAAGTTTGAGACATGGGAGCATTTTATCACTTATTTTATAAAATATAATTAGCTTCTAGTCAATGTATTCAATTTGACTTGAAATGACCTTTCCGCTAAGATAACATGATTTCTTATTTTCTAACTTAAGAAAAATGTCTCCTCTCGCAAATAAGCTAACTAGCCACAAAGGTCTCGCTGTCGCACTCGCGGCAACCGCCTTGTTGGTTTTGGGTGGCGGAGTTTTCCTTTCTGCCAATGATCTCCGTAGCTCGGTCGTTAACACGATTGACAGCTCGACTTATCAGGCCGTGCACCTCGACAATAGTGAAACCTATTTCGGCAAAATCACCTCGATGGACGACAACTATGTCAATGTCACTGATGTGTTTTATTTCCTGGATGAAACGAAAAAGACACTCGTGAAACGGGGCGATGAATCGCTCGTGCTCAATCGCGCTCATGTCCTCGCAACCGAAAATTTGGAGGACGGCAACGCTGTTTTGCAGGCGATTCTTAAATACAAGTCAAACAAAAATTAAATATTTCTCGGCTAAAAACGCCGGGAGCCAAACACAAAAATAAACGGTCAAAAAACAAAACAAAACAAAAAGCCCACCAAAATACGGTGGGTTTTTTGTCGGCAAGTGTGGAATCAGCTAAAATCATCGCGCATTAAAAAAACTAACATGCTTAAGTCCGAGCATTCCAAAAAATCAGCCATCGGCGTATTGTCGTTTTTGCTGATTTTGGTGATTGCCACTTGCTTCCTAATTCATTCGAATTTTTTGGGAAATCTTTTTGGTCCACCGCAGTATGTCGCCGTCGAGCTCGCGGACGGCGAAACTTGGTACGGTCAAATCGCCAGCGAAAACGCCGAATCCATCACGCTCAGCCATGTTTACCATTTTCACGACAATAATTCTACGCAGCTCATAAGCCACGACGATCGCCTCGATCCGCCGAAAACAATCACGCGCAGTGAGATTTTTTCGCTCGCAACTTTGAGTGAAAGTAGTCCGGTTTTAAAAGCGATTCGTAAATACGAAAGCAAATAAATTTGTGAGCTCAAATAGTTTTTGCTATATTGAGAGCCACTTTAATAACCCCCGCCGCGATGCGCCCAACCCCTCCCCGCCGTAAATCCAGAGACTATTTGGTGCCGTTTTTAATCGTCCTCGCCATCGGCGTAATCGCTGCACTTTTGTTGCAGCTGTGGGGATTGTGGGGCGACACAGGTGAAAACACGCTCACGCTCTCCGGCAAGGCTGAACTTACGGATGTTTCTGGCGATGTCGAGGTTTATTTGCCGGCAACCGGATCTTGGAAAATTACGAGCGAAGCAGCCGTGCTCAATCCGGGCGAGAGTGTGCGCACGGGTACAGACGGTAGCGCGACGCTGACTTTTGACGATGGCAGCGTGGCGACACTCGCGAACTCGAGCGAACTCGCAATTTCCGATTTGCAAAATTCCATCACCAAAAAATCAGTCACGCTCGCCCTCGCACGCGGAGCCACCGCCATCACAGTCGGTACGAAAAGCAGCGACCTCGTAATCACGAGTGAGTTTTTAAGAATTCATAACGCCGACGGTCGTTTTTTAATGCAGGTCAATACTGCTGGCGATCTTGCCAGTGCAATCGAAGGCGGTTTCGTCGCGGCGATCATCGATCCGGAGAATACGACGAAAACCCCGGAACTGAAAAATCTCATGGTCGAAAGCGGCAAGACGGTTGAAATTTCCGAGCGACGCATCAATCTGCTGAGAATCGGCGGTGAGATTGACCTCGTCCAAACCACGCCAGCCGAAATTCTAAATTCGAATCTGTACCTCGCCGCAACTTCCGGAACGAATCTCGTGTCAGACACAGTCACGAATCCGGACACAGTCGTGAACCCGGATGGAACAGTGAGCCCGGCGACCACCCCAGACGGAACGGTGGATTCAGCGACAAATCCAGATTCGGAACGAATCCCGGCACCGCTCGTCGTCACCGGCGGCGGCAATGTCTCAGCCGTCGCTGAACCGGTCAAAGTCGTCGGCAAGGTTTCACCGAAAGTCGTAAAAATCAAAGTCACCTTCGACGGCACTGACGCTTTCGAGCTCTCGAAATTCGTCCCAGGTAGCGGCGAGTGGAGCTACAACGCCGCCCGCAGTTTTGAAAATTTGAAAGTCGGCGTGAATAATTATTCGGTCGTGGGCTACGATGAAGCCGGCAACGCCACTCCGACTGCGAGCTTCCAGATTCGCTTCAATCCCGATGGTGCGACGAGCACGACCACCGAGTCAACCGAAACTTCCACCACCACGACGACTACGACCAAAACGACTGACGGTGTCCCCTCGGTCGGCAGCACGGCGTTCGCCGCGCCCACAGTCAGCGAACCGGCTGACGGTGCGACATTCGAAACTGCACCTGTACATTTCGCAGGCACAGTGCCCGTCGGCACGACCGCGGTCTTCGTCAATGGCTACAAGCTGACTGGTTTTGTCATCGGCGGCACGACCTGGCAGTACAACGCCGCTCCGAGCTACAGCAATCTCAAAGCCGGTGAAAATGAATTTGAAATCGTCGCGACGAATGAAGCCGGTGAACGCAGCTCGACCACGATCAAAATCACCTATTCGCCCGCAGAGACGACGGCTCCAGAGACAGTACCAGCAGGCGAATAATCCCGGATTTTCGCGAAGCTAAGCCTAAATTGAGTTGATATTTTGGCGTTTTTTTGGTAAAATGGCAAGATTTAAAAACAAAAATTTGGAAATCCGACAAAAATATTTTGCCGAAAAATCTCTTTTCCGAGAGAAACGGGTTTTGTTTATCGTCGGAGGAATGGAATACATTTTGGGCGAAAAAGGAATCGAGGGTTTTGTGAAATGGCGTGAAAGTAAACACAAATCAAAAGCAGATATAAAAAAAGCAAAAATTGAATCAAATCTCAAAAAAATTGAAGCAATTCAGGCAGAGAAAAAGGCTGCAAAAGACTCTAAGGCAATGCAAGAAATTAACGAAACTCAGCAAGAATTCCGACTCCAGATGGCAGATCGCGGAGTCATTCTGGACAAAGATTTAAATCCGGCTCAAAGTGCAGCACCGCAAAATCCAGCAGAAAATGCAGAAGGCAAAACTTCGAGCCCGATTGAAGGCGTAACCACCAAAATCAGTATTCTGAAAAACATTCCCTTGAAAGCAAGAGAGAAACAAGAGCTTTTAGCTGAACAAATTAATGACCTTTTGGCTGGGAAAAAAAGTTCTGGTGAAAAGATTTTGCGAAAAATCGACCCCGGTTATGTCCGACCAGCCTCGGGTAACTGTTCTCTCGAAACACAAAGGGCGGTCGCCAAAGCTGTCGGGAATTATTTGTCAAAAGAATTGGTCGAAAAAGCAATGGCTGGCGATAAGATTGCCGAAAAACTGGCGGCCAACAAAATCGAGCAAATTTATGATGTCCTTAGTCTTGCCCGCACAAGAATTTACCGAAAAGAAGTTCGTGCCGAAACCAAAAACGAATTCGACAAAGTTAACCTTGGCTGGCTCATGTCATATAAAAAAGACCGACCTGTCCGTGCTGACCTAGCAAGGCCTAGATTTAAACAAACCAGCAAATTTGAAAAACTAGAAAACAAAGCTTTTAAAATTGAAGAAGATCCTGAGAAATTAGAGGCTGACAAGATTGCTGCAAAAAAAGAGCGCAGCGGCAAACCCAAAAGCAAGCTCGGCAAAGCCGCTTATTACGGTCTAGTCGCTCCCTGGCTGGCTCATACCGCCTACAAAAAAATTATCGAACCTACTGCTAAATTTTTGGTGGAAAAAACTTTTGGCAAAGGCGTCGTGGTCGGCACGGCACGCACGGCTCTCTGGGTGCTCGGCAGTGGCATGATGGGCGGAATCCCTGCCATCCCAGTCGTAGTCGAAGCAGCAATCTGGACCGCGCAGCAAATTAAGCCTGGCAAAAAAGCAGAAAAAGTCAAAGATGACGCTGTGTATGCTGCAAAAAATGTTGCGAATATCGGCACGCTCGGCATCCCCCGCTACATCGGCGGTGTCTTAAAGAAAGGTTGGGATTTTGTGAAATTAGACCGCAAACCAAAACCAACCAAACCAGCTAATAAATGATTTCTGATTTTATTAAATCACGATTCGCAAATAGCAATCAGCCGCTTACGGCACGACTTGTTTTTGCTGATCAAGCTCCTGAAAAAAAATCGATTACAGCGAAAACAGAGTCCGCGCCTGTCGTGCCAGAGACCGATAAAAGCAAGAATGCTTTCGAACAACCGGAACACACAAGCGACGATACCATCAAGCATGATTACAGTGAAGACATCCAAAAACATCTCGACAAAAAAAATACGGACACCGAACTAAACGAGAAGCTTCCTTCGAATTGGTTTCAAGTCGATAGTGAACCTGGCAAACAATCAGAAGGAGAAGTGCAAGCTCGAGTCGACAAAATATATAAAGAGATTTTCATCGATGACAAAGGACCTCTCCACGAGCAAGTCGCTGAATATAATGCGACATACCGCAACGGCAAAGATAAGGATCAACAAGTTACGGCCGAAAAATTAGTTTTCGGCAGCAGCGTCGCTGAGAGCGCACGAGCACAATATCTCAAAGAAAACCCTGATAAAGATCCTGATAAAAATGAAGCTGCCGTAGAACAAATCGCCGAAGCTGAAAAATCTATTAGACTTAACGCTATCCGTGACCGACTTGAGAACTTGAGCAAGCTGCGCGAGAAGCAAAAAGAAAAATTGACTGCTGGGAACTTGGTAAAAAATCTCGGCGAAGGCGTCACCAATATCACGGAGTCATTTCAGGAAAACCTGAGCGAAGGCAAATGGGTCGAGGCTGGCATCCAGGCTGTCGGCATGTTTTTAGTTTTGAAATCCGCTTGGACGCTCATCAAAAAAAAGCCGGACGACCAAGATTGGGTTTCTTATCTCACAACCAATGTTTTACAGGCGGCAGCTGGTGTCGCGATTCTCATGCCAGACGCAACACACAGCAAGCACAATCTTTTGAACATGTTGAAGCTGACGAGTGCGGCGGATGACATGGACGACCGCGGCTTGGCAGAATTAATGAAGGGATTGAACTGGCGTAACCGCACGGAAGCAGAGACGCTGAATGCCCTCGCCAAAAACGACATCGACGACATTCACAAGGCCTATCAAGAAGCGCGTGCCGACGGCAAAAGCGAAATCGATCCGCGCCAACTGCTTGGCAAGAATGCGCCAAAAAAATCTATCCTGAATGGCAAAGAACTTTTCAATATTGTCGAAAAAGTCTTGGAACGCTACGGCGCAAAATATTTCGAGCTCGTGATGGGACAACCGCCAGCGACTCCGCAAGAGATCCAGGACGGCATCACGCTGTGCGTGCGCTATCACAAGGTGACCAAAAACCAGTCCAAATCTTTCGCGAGTGTCGTCGCACT
The DNA here is from genome assembly GCA_041665585.1 of Patescibacteria group bacterium. Classification (NCBI taxonomy): domain Bacteria; species Patescibacteria group bacterium. Next base: position 82,583 of record JBAYIN010000002.1, read on the forward strand.
CGAGGAGCAAAGTTTCGAAGACTGGAAGTATCCTGAAAAAGTCGAGGGCAAAATTCCCATCATCGCTGGCATCGCCAGCAACATCGGGCTTAGTATCCTGCACCCGACGCGAAGTCCAGAGTTGCTTGGTGAAGCCTTTAATAAGTGGCTCGACTTTTTCGAAATTGATCGAGCGTGGTTCGCCGCAAATGTCAGCGATCCAGCTAAAAATGAAATTTTGGCAATTTATGAAGTCGATAAAGAGTTGGCGAAAAAACTTGTCAATACAATTAAAGATTTTGCCAACACTCAGTATGAAATTTATAAACTCATGGGTGCTAAGGCGTATATTTCCGCTGTCACCGAGCTAGGAGTGAAAGCTACAGTCGAACTCGCTGGTGCGACATTCACAGGAATCTATGAAGCGGGCAAAGGTCTGAAAGATGTCGTGGTCGAAGTCGGCGGACAGCTTTACACCAATGCGAAAGTTTACATCGAGCGAGACGGCACACTCGGCAACACGATTGTCTTCAGCAACTGGATTCCATATAAATATAATTTGAAAGACAAGAAGTGGTCACGCGCGAGCATCGCCGATGCTGCCGGCAAGGTACAAGAATTCACAGTAGGCAGCGTGAAATATGTCGCAAACGAAGTTCCTGCAATCATCGACAATACCACTGTTTTTTGGGCAGAATATTTCCAAAACACCCTGCCGAAACAGTGGGAGAGCATCAAACCAACACTCGAAAAAACTGGCGTCAAGATCGTCGGCGGCTATGAATTATTTGCGGCTTTCACGAAAGCGGTCATTCAAGAAAACATCGTCCCGGCTGCTAAAGCTACGGGCAAAGGTCTCGCTGATTTTTTCACCGACGACAATAATTTAATCCGCGCTTTCTATAAGGCAGCCAAAACAGCAAGCTCTGAGAAGCTAGATAGTTTTATGCATGGCAGCATCAGTATTGTTGATTTCCTTAAACAGTCCGCCAACGAGCGCGAACACCTCAAAGAGAATATCAAAAAGTTCGACGACATCATTTCGAAACGAGGCGAAGAACAAAAATATTTTGGCAGCGCCATCACTCCAGAAAATCTCAAAGGACTTGAACCAGCTGTCCGCGCGTGGATGTTTGACCGACTGGGCTCGTGGAATCTCGATATGTCTGCCAGCGCAGCGAAATTCGATGCTGCTGGCGGATTCATCGAATACAGCCCCATCACACTTGAGTCGATTGGCACGCTTGGCATTTTGCCAGGTTTTGGCAATCGAGATGTCAAGCTACGCATTAATTTCGCGGCGGATGGAACTCTCGATGACAGAACAAGATTTGAATTAATCACAGAAGACGGTCAAGTTCTTAAATTGGAAAAAGAGGATTTCGACGCCAATAAACTCAGCGAGACACTCAAGCACGCCGAACCCGCTCTCGAAAAAATGTCGCGCCTCTCGCTGACCGCTCTCGAACAAAATCTAAATCGCGAGACGGAAATAAAATCTAAAACTGAAATTCTGGCGGCAGTGAAAAAAATGTCAGCGAGCCCAGAAATGCAGTCGATTTTCCTGCCGCTCGCTCCACTCATGGAAAATGCCAGCGAAGACTTTGGTTTTTTAGGGAAAGATGCGATTGCTGGGCTGCTTGAATATATTTGGAATCTCGGATCCGGATCAGGACCAATCAATGAAAATCAGTGGGCAGCGCTCGTCACCTACAAACAGCACGAAATGCTGCTTTTTTACCAAAATTCATTGGTCGCCAACGCGCAAAAAAATAATGGCGTACTTGATCCAAAAGAAATTCCTGCGCTCGAGAATGAGTTCAAAGAAAACTACTTGAAGCCAATCGTAGATAGCTGGCCTGGATTTGATAGCCAACTCGAAGACATTACAGACGAAGCAAAAGGTTTGATTGTGGACATCGGCAGCAAGAATTACCAAACCGCTCTCGCCAGACTACTCGTACTCGGCGCGCGCAATGAAACCTATCCTACAACTTTACAAAATCTAGTCGCGAGCTTCGAGCAAATTAATTTCGAAGGTCAAAACCTGAGTGAATATGCCAACCAGCTCAAGGCAGTCGCACTTTGGAAATTTGCCGAAATGGCAGCACCAATCGGAAAACTCAAAGAAGCACTTCCTGCGAATGGACATGACTACACTGGTGAAAGAATTGGAGAAAATCACAAGAAATATCTCGCATATTTATCGAGAGAGCTTTTGGAGCAATTAAATAATTTTCAGAAAAATGGCTTAGTGCAAAAAAGTGTCAGTGCTGACGAAGTCGCCCAAATTTTTAGAAACCAACTAAAAATCCAAACATTCGCGGAGTTTGAAAAAAACCCGTCTTAATAAATCATCACAAAAACCAAAATCTTAAAATGAATCAAGATTCAAAGAACGGAGATCACGAACACAAGAAGCCAGAAAACGAACCGCCTTCCTGGAAAGATTTGCGTGACAAAGCGCGAAAAAAGCTTGAGGATACACTTAAAAAAAAACTTAAAAACCGAGAAAAGGGGTCATGGGATAAAAGAATTTCACGAGGTGCCAGGCTAAAACTAAACCGTCTTTTTGATAAATTCCAAAGTAAAGCTGAGCCTGAACAGAAAAAAAATAAAACTGAGGACGAAAACAGCTCCAATACCCCTGATTCGAAAGAACCACCAAAACAAAAGAATCCTCATCAGGCAGGTGCTGAAAAAAATAAGACGCAACGACGACAACCTCCCGAAGATAACAGCACGGACGAAGGTCAATCAAACAAAGGTGAGTCCACCAAAAAATCACCGCAACAAAAAAATCAAAAAGCTTGGGAAAAGAAATTTAGTATGTTTCTTTACAGAAAATTCGAAAAACTAAAAGGCATTGGAGGATTCGCCTACCAAGGATTAAAAAAAATAAGACGAGACAACAAAGAACACATTCTTGATGATGACAAAATATTTTCCCAGATGCCTCCAAGTCGCTTTGAAGAAGCTGAGGAAACCACAAGATTTGGCGAAAAAAAGAAGGTTGACCGCTTGATGGACTATTTTGGTCGCACCAATCGTGATCCATTCAAACATAATGGTGATTGGCTTAATCCGGACATGCGAGAAATCAAAATCGTTGTGAACTCAATTGATTCCAACCTGAGAGATGCTCTCGGCGATATTTTGAATAAGTTTAAAAAAGAAATTGACCCTGCCTTCGGACACGCCAAAGTCGAACCACTCGAACTGATTAGCGATCTCGAAATGCTCAACGGAAATATTTGTACGCTGGGCATCGTCTCGTCACACGATCTCGCCCAAGATGTCGCTGCCAGACTAGAGACTGGTAAGAGCAGAGACGACATAGCAGAAAAAATCTCAGGCGGTGTTGTCGATTTTTTTACCAAAAACTGGAAACGAAAAACTACTTCGACTGCAATCGTATTAGCACTGAGCATGGCGGCAAATCCCTTATTTCTAGGTACTTTTTTTGTACCAAAAGCACGCCGATTGATTTTCGAGAAATGGAAAAAACTTGCCGACAGAGAAGCACCCCAAATCGACTCTGAAAAAATTTACAAACTTCTGCAAAGCAAAGACCTCAAAGCCTTGCGCGCACTGTCGCTCGGCAAAGGATACAATCTGGAAATTAATAATTTGCCAAGAAAGATGCGCTGGCTCGAGATTGGGACAGGCTGGTGTTTTTTACCATCCGTAAAAAAAGATTCTCCTGATCAGGCCTTGGTTTATCGAGACAAAGCGATTGTCGCCCGAGACACTGGTGCGACCGTCAACCCAAAATTCATTGTTAAATCACCAGCCGCATGGGAAGTGTTCTTTCAGCACATTGGCAAGAAATACGACAACGGCACGGATCTCCCGCTCAATGGCAAAGTATTCACGGACGATATCAAAGCGACAGGGAGCAAATTTTTCCTTCCGCCTGATATCGGAACTGTCCAAAATCTCGACCTCACAAATGTCGCAGGCACCGAAAACTCGTTGCGTGTCAAAACTTTGCGAGAAATAAAAGGCGATGTCACAATCCCATCTAATGAGGTTTTGGAAGAATTTCCTAATGGTGTGATTTACCGGGGCAACAAAGAAAATTTGCAGAATCTAGATCAAGAGGTAGTCAGAAAAAAATTTAAATTCGCAGAAGCGGATAAAAAACCAGAGCCCGAAGCAGAAGTAACGCCAGAGGCAAAAGTGGAGGCAGAAACAAAGACCGAGCCAAACTCAGAAAATAAACCTAAGCCCGAAGCTGACACTAAGCCAAGTCTAGAGCAAAACCCAAAATTAAAGACTGAGACAGAAGCAAAGCCAGAATCAGAAGTAGTACAAAAGCCAGAAGCAAATCTCGAATTCAATATAAAATTCAATATAAAATCAAGCCCCGAAGCAAAATTAAAGACAGATTCGAAGCCAGAATCAGAAGCAAAGCCAGAGCCAGACTCAGGAAATAAACCTAAGCCCGAAGATAAAGATAAGCCAGACTCAAAACAAAAGAAGCATCCTGCCAAAAAAATGCGTAGCTTCTTTACTAAGATCAAAGACGCTTGGAAGAATAGTTAAAAGCAAACCTTTCTGCTAAACTACCCTTTGTCCTTTAACCTTTTTAAAATGACTAAAACTTTTGGTCCTGGCTGCGGATGCGGCGGTTGCTCGTTCGGTCCTGGCTGCGGTGGAAACTGCGGTAGCTGCGGAAAATAATCACTCGCGAATTTTCGCGACGAAAACCGATCCGAATTGGCTGAGCTCTTGAATAATTTCTCGACTCGGTCTCTTTCGGAATAAGCCGAAGACTGCCGAGCCACTCCCCGACAGACTCGCGATCGCTGAGCCCGATTTTTCGAGCTGTTTTTTGATTTGCCGAATTTCAGAAAACTCGCGAAAGACGATCCTCTCAAAATCATTAGTTAGGGTGCAGGGATTAGGTTTTAGGGAATAGGTTTTGGAAACAAGATTTTTTTGTTTGATCTCTGTCCCCTGACCTCTAGTATCTATTTTTTTATTATTATTTTTCAATTTTAATTTTTCAATTTTAATTTGGTCGTACGCCCATGCGGTCGAAATCTTAATCGGCGGAACCACGACCAAAGCTTCGCGTGGAAATTGCTTCGGCAGCGCAATCGGCTCGAGCAGCTCTCCCCGACCGCGACCACGACAAACTCGTTTCGCGAGGAAAAATGGAACATCCGAACCGAGACTCGCCGCGATTTTGTGCAGTTTTTCAGGAGTAATTTTAAGCCCCCAAATTTTTGGCAAAGTTCTCAAAACAGCCGCAGCATCCGAGCTCCCACCGCCGAGTCCGGCTCCGAGCGGAATTTTTTTGCGGAGCGAAATCTCAACACCCGGACTCCCCGGCGCAAATTTTTGCAAAATCCATGCTGCCCGAAAAACAAGATTCTGTTTTGTCGGAATGTCTGCATTTTCGACATTCACCAAAATTTTCGAATCACTGCGCAGACGAAATTCCAGCTCGTCGAAAACTCCAATCCGCGCAAAAATCGTATCGAGCTCGTGAAAACCATCCGCGCGCTTGCCGAGAATTTTGAGTCCGAGATTGATTTTTGCGAAGGCTTTTACTCGTAAGGCGTTAACCCCCGAGTTAACTCGGGGGTTAACTCGCTCGCTGTTTTTTTTGATTGGAATCATTTTTTCAGCAAAATTACCGCAAAAACCTGCAACCCCTCACCGCGTCCGAAGCTCGTCAACTCCTCACCCGTCGTCGCGACCAGTCCGATTTTGGCGGAATCAGTTTTCAAAAGTTCCGCTAATTTTTTCCGAATTTTGGGAAAGTGTTTTTCGAGCTTCGGTCTCTTGCCTTCGATCGAGATTGCCAGATTCTCGATGACAAAATCCTGCGCGCGCATTTTGGCGAGCACGACCTGCAAATATTTTTGCGAATTCTTCTCGCCGCGCGCACACATCGCGTCGGAGAAAGTCGAGAGCGAACCGCCGCCGAGCGCGGAGGAAATCGCATTCGTCAGCGCGTGCAAAATCACATCGCTGTCAGAATTACCTTCCAGTCCGCCAGCCGCTGAAATCTGCAAACCGCCTAAAAACAGAGCTTTCCTTACTCCAGAGAAACGGTGTGAATCATGACCGAGTCCGATGCGTCTGGAACATGGAGCATGGGAGATGGAACATTTTTCTAAATCAACTGGATGTGTGATTTTGAAATTTCCCGGATCCGCTGGAATGATTTTGATTTTTGCGCCAGCGAGCTCAGCAAGCTGAATTTCATCAGTGGCTTCAATTTTTTGCGAACGCGCAATCCGCAAGCCCTTTGCCAAAAATTCTTTTTTCACCAGCTGCGGCGTCTCCATCAGCCAAATTTTTTCACGATCAAGCGTGGTCAAATTTTGGCGCACAGTAGAAGTCGCACGGTGCGCGACCGCCGCCGCATCGTATTTCTCGAGCGTTTTCGCGAGACGCGTAATTTCATCCGGCGTCGCGAAAGGATTCGCCGCGTTGTGAACCAACACGGTTTTTTCAGCACAAAACTTCAGACCAATCGCCAAGCTCTCCTGCCGCGAGTCACCACCCGCCACAATTTTGGAAACTTTTTGGCAATCCACCACCAGCTTTTTCGCTCGCGCAATTTCAGACTGCGGCACGACCAAAATCGTCTCGGTAATCTCGGGCGATTTTTCGAACAGCTCGATCGAACTCAGAAAAATTTCTTTACCTTCGATTTTCACGAACGCTTTGGGAGTGCTTTTTTTCAAGCGTTTCCCGCTGCCGGCTGCGAGCAAAATCGCGGAAATTTTCATCGGAAAGAATTTACGACGGCGAGAATATTTTTGATTGTCGGCGCACTCGTTAACTGGTGGGTTAACTCCAGTTCGCGCAAACTCTTCGCGGTCAATTTGGCAATCTCCGGAAAAGCGATTTCGCCCGCGAGAAATTTTTGACCCCAGAATTCTGAAATCGCCGCAGCTGCCGCTGGAAAAATTCCACCCTTCTCTGCTGCCGCGAGAATCGTGAAAAAAAGCGGATAGCGCGCCTTTTCGATTTTGCGGAATTCGAGATTTCGACCGACGAGATCAAGCGGCGCGACGGAATCGTCCTGGCGCACACCGTCAAAAAGCGCGAGCGAGATGGGCAATTTCATCGACGGCTGCGACATTTGCGCGAAGAGATTGCCATCGACCGTCTCGACCATCGCGTGAACGAAACTTTGGGGATGAATCACCGCCTCAATTTTCTCGAGCGGAAAATCGAACAAGTGCGCCGCCTCGATGATCTCAAAAGCCTTGTTTGCCAGCGTCGCACAATCCAAAGTGATTTTCGCACCCATCGCCCAAGTCGGATGGCGCAAAACTTTTTGCGGTGAAATTTTGGGAAATTCACTGAGCGGTGTATCGCGCAACGCGCCACCCGAAGCCGTGAGAATGATGCGCCGCACCTTGTCACGCGGGACTTTTTGCAAAAGCTGCCAGACTGCGGAATGCTCGGAATCGACTGGCAGAATTTTGACACCAAATTTTTTTGCCTGCGCAATCACGATTTTCCCCGCCAAAACGAGACTTTCCTTATTCGCCAGCGCGACGGAATTGCGCGCGCGAATCGCCGCGAGCGTCGGCGACAGACCCGCCACGCCGGAAATTGCCGACACGACGAGGTCGCATTTTTGCGCGGCTAATTTTTCAAGTGGAAGAATCTTCACTTTGCTGTACTCAGTAGTTAAACCCCGAGATATCTCGGGAGTTAACGGTAGCTCAATCGAGATAAATTTCGGCTGAAATTCACGAATCTGCTCTGCAAGCAGCTCGAAATTTTGCCCACCCGCCAAACCGATAATTTTGAATTCGCGCGGAAATTCGCGGACAATTTCGAGCGTCTGTCGTCCGATTGAACCAGTCGATCCGAGAATGATTAGATTTTTACGCACCAGTGGATTTTAACTGAAAAGCTTGTCTTTCGGTGCAAAATTGTTAAAATCTCGCCAATGAACGACGAAAATTCACAGAATTCGAATCCATCCGCCGATGCGGGCGCGACACCGCCACAGGATGACGCTGCTGCGCAGGTGAAATCAGCTTCGCCACTCCAATCCGAGGACGAACTCTCGGAGGATCAATTCATCACGGGCGGCGACGACCACAGCTTCATCACAGGCGTACCAGTGCCCGCGCATCCGAGCACGCAATTCGACGAAAAGAAATTTCTCGAGCTTTTGGCGAAATCAATTTCCCTCACCAAAACTGAAAAACAGCGCATTATCGCGAGCATTCCGAAGCTCAGCCAATATCAGATTGACGAGTTGATGCGCATTTTCGAAGAAGAACAGCGCAAATTTTCTGAACTGAATAAGAAACACGAAGACCAGCTCAAGGCAATCGAGGATAAACACAAAAACGATTGGAACGACATCGAGCTGCAAGCCAAGCAAGACGAAAAGAAGAAAAAGGACGAAGATGAAGCCGACGCGCTCCGCCGCAAAATGGGATTGAATTGATTTAAACGCGAATCTCGAAATTGTTTTGAGACTTGAGCTGCGTAGAGTTTTTGAATATTTTCAAGGTTCTGGAGGTAATTTTTAATTCTTAATTTTGTAATTTTTAAAAATTTGCAGACTCCCGCAAGTTCAAGTTTATAAATGAACCGTTCATTTTTCTGCTAGCTCAAATGTGTGGTTCGAATTATAAATTCAAACCAGCACAAGTCTTCCTTCTCTTCTAATCGGGGCATTCATGCCCCGATCCACGGCATGAATGCCGTGGTTAAAATTTGTAAACTACCGCAAGCTCAAGAAATGACTGACCCAATGACCCTCCGAACCTAATGACTCAAAGACTTAAGAACTCAACAACTCAATGACTTAACGACCCTCCGAACCTAATGGCTCAAAGACTTGTTGTCTCAACTTTCTTTTGAGTCGATTTTTTCGCACCGCAGTAAGGACAGACTGACCAGCTTTTGGAAACAAGTTTGTGGCATTTTTTGCAAGGACGGCGCGCCTCCTCACCGCAGCTCGGACAAAATTGGAAATTAAGCGGTAGCAATCGATCACACTTCGGACAAGTCTCCTCGCTTTCGGTGAGCACGCGCTGTTCGAGCGTCTCATGGTATTTGTCGACGAGTGTTTTTTGCGGACGCACGATTAGGTAAATCAGCAGTCCGGGTAGATTGAGCGTGATTACAAGTAAGATTGAAAACACCTGAAAAAGCAGACTCTTGCTGCGAGCAACCGCATCGCGTGCGACCCAAATCACAATCGCGACCAGCACGACAAAAAGATACGCGAAGACGCCACGCAGGCTGACTTCGAGCCAATTCGAAGGATCAAAATTGGTGAGATAGTCGAGTGCGGCGTTCATAAATCAGGAGTTTTAATGTGTAATTCGCCGCGCCGTTCTTCACGCGCCGCGATCTTCATCCGCAGTGTGATGCCGGCGGCGATGAGTGCCAACACGAGCGTGAAGTACTGACTCGCCCGCAGCACACCAAAGGTCGGCGCCGAATCACCGCGCAGGAAATCCAAACAGAAGTACATAATCGAAAGTGTGAGCAGCAAGAATGTCCCGGCTTTACCGGCGCGCGCTGTTGTTTTGAAAATAAATGAAGCTGCGGCAAAAAGTCCGAGCATGATGACTGCCGCGTAAAGCTGAACTGGGTGGAGCGGAATGGTCGAATAACCCACTGCGTCTGGATTGGTGAAAGTGACACCCCACGGCAACGCCGTCGGAATACCGTATTCGCTCCCTACGAAGAATGTACCGATGTGGTGAAAAAAAAGCACCGGCGCGACAGCCAGCATGATGAGATCGAGCCAAGTGAAAAAGTTTTCATTGTAACGGCGTGCCAGCAAAGCCAGCATGCCGAGCAACCCCAGCGCCGCGCCGAAGAAACTCAGACCAGCCGTGTTGCCCCAAGCAAACGGAAAATCAAGTAAGGAAAAATTGCGGAGCAGAACCTCGGCAAGTCGGGCAAAAAACAGCGTCACGAGCAGCAGCCAGAGAAAATTATCCGCAAGAAATTGAAGCATCACGCGCTTGCGTCGCGCTGCCAGAAAAAGCTCGCCCGCACCCAGTAAAATCCCAATCACAAGCGCAATGTTGTAAACCGGAAAGTAGATTCCCGCTAATTCAAAAAATGGCCACATCGCCACGAATTTTACGCCGAAGACCGCAAATTTTAAAGTAAATTCAGTCCAGCAAAAACAATCACCAAGCTACCAACCAAGAATAACAGAGCAGTGTGCCAAAAGCACCAACTTGTGAATTTTTCACGCAAGAAAATCAAAATTCGCAGAAAAATAAATGTGCCAGCCAAAAAGTGGATTGTTAAATTATCGCGCAGTGTTAATTCAGCCAAAACCGAAATGCGTGGAATTTGCACATAAAATGAGATTGTACCAAATACGAGATAACCCAAAAAAACCGCTGCCAATAAATCAACAATCTCTGAAAATCCAATCCAAAATCGATTGAATCTTGCCCGTCGTTTCAGGACCTTAATACTTTCAATCCGCCCGATATCCTTCTGCTCTCGCGGCGGAAACAAAAATTTCCACATATCGCGCCAGCCATCCAAGCGAGTTTTGCCTTCCGAAGGCACGATAATTTCAGTAATGTGGAAATAAAACTTGCCAAATTTTTTAGAAAAATCCGGAGCAAAATTACTAAAACCATCTTTAAGTTTTTGCCATTGCTCGCTTAAGTCCACATCTTCCTTGGGCGGATCTCCGCCTTGCAGTAAAGCATAAATTTCGTCTCCAGACGGAGGCAGGTCGGAGCTGACTGCAGCTTGGGTGACAGCCGACGGCATCGCATTCGGATCAGGAAAATCAGCTTCTGATTTTTTCGTGAGGTCTTCCTCATCAGCGTTGGAATATTTGGCGGCATTTTCGATTGCGCTGGTAGACTTTTTCTTGTCACCGAAATTTAAAGTAACCAGGCTTTTAAAACTACCAGTGAGCGTGCGCTTCTCGAGATCGATTTGACGCTCGGCCTCTTTTATTTTTTTCTCTGCCAGCTCTCGCGCGCTATTTTTCAGCGCGTAAGCCTTTTCATCCTCGGAAGCGTCAGCGGCAAAAATATAGTTAACTCTCTTGAAACTAAACTCATCTTCAAGCCGCTCGAAAACCACCTCTGCGCTTTCTTCAAACATCTCTCCGGCAAATTCTTGACCATTAATTTCAGTCACAGAAAATACAAACGACTTCGGACAATCTATCGGCCGACTAACATCCAACGACAAAATTGCCATCCCGACTTTATTAATCCGCTCACGCGCATCCTTTTCGTTTTCTGCCTCAAAGCTAGCAACAAGCTTTTTCTTGGCGGAATTCGAAACGGCTGTGAAATAAAATTTGGTCAATGTTTTGGTTTTTGGTTTTGAATCGTCCCATTTTAACACATCAGAGCTTGATTCTCAAGTCGAGAAGTGCCCGCCGAAAACTCTCGAGCGCCTTGCGAAATTCAAATTCGGACGGCGTGAAATTAAGCTCGTGGGCGAATTTGTTGCGCATCTTGTGCGCGAACCACACGCCATTTTTGTCGGCGAAAAGCCGCTCCGCCTGTTTGAGCTTCTCGCCAAGCGGACCACGAAAGCCGTATTTTCCAAGCACGAAGTCGAGTAATTTGTCCGCTTCGAGAATATCGTTTTTGGGATTTTTTCCGAGACCAATCATGCGCCACTGATTGCGAACGAAAGCCATCTCACCTTCACTCAGTTTTTTGGGGCGGCGGTAAATGCTGAGCACAAAAAAAATCGCGAACACGGCGACAGCGATACTAAGCAGAAAGGTTGGGTTCATGCGCCGCGAATTTCCTGCAAATGGCGAATCCGTTTGGCGATGAGCGCGGGTGTGCCAATATCCCGGCGGTGGAAAAGTTTGCCTGCGATTTGATTAATCCCTGTCTCCGCGATGCGCTCCGCCGCGGTCAAATCATCGGCAATACCGACGACCGCAATCGCGCGCGATGCGCCAGTCAAAATCCGACCAGCGGCATCGACATCAACCGCCGCGTAAAAAATTTCACAATTTTCCGGCAAACCCAAGACGCGGATTTCTTGTCCGGCAAGCGGAATGTTCGGATAACCCTCTGGCACAAGGTATTTCACGACTGTCGCCTTTTTTTCAAATTCGAGCGGCAGTGAATCTAAACGACCAGCAACAACCGCGCGACAAACTTCGATGAAGTCCGTTTTGAGAATCGGAAAAACATTCATCGCCTCGGGATCACCGAAACGCGCGTTGTACTCAATCAGCTTCACGCCATTTTTGGTCGCGATGAAACCGCCGTACATCACCCCGCGAAAAGTCTCGCCTGTCTCGGTCGTGAGTGCCGCCAGCACTTGCTCCGTGATGGCACGCGCCGCCGCCAAATCTGCGGCTCGCAAAAATGGGAGCGAGCCGGTCTCGTCAGAGTAAGTCCCCATGCCGCCGGTATTCGGACCGAGATCGTTTTCGAACGCGCGTTTGTGATCTTGCGAAACCGGCAGCGCCGCCAGCGTTTTGCCGTCGGTCAAAAACATCGCCGAGAATTCCTCACCGATTAATTTTTCTTCAATCACAACGCGACCATCCGCGTTTAGGCATTCGAGCGCGTAATGCAAACCATCGTCGATGCCATTCAAATGATCACCGACGACTTTCACGCCTTTGCCGCTTTTCAGCCCATCTGCTTTGACGACGAATTGACCGCCCAATGCTTGCATGAAACTCCGCAGCGCGAGGCGCGCCTCATCGTCGTTGTCGAATTTGGAGAAAACGATAAATTCTGGATTGCCGGGAATGTCGTATTTTTGCAGCAAATCACGCGTGAAACTTTTGGAAGATTCCAAACGCGCCGAAGATTGGCGCGGTGCTACCACGCCGACACCGAGCTCTTCGAGTAAATTCGCCGCACCCGCCGCGATCGGCGCCTCGGGTCCGACGACCGCCAGCTCCGGTTTTTCTTTTTCGACTAATTTGCGCAGCGCGACTAAATCGGTCAGCGAAGTAGCTTTTTCGTAAACCGTCGCGAGCTTTTGCAAGCCTGGATTGATTTTGTCGGCGAAAACGATGAGCTCGGGTTTTTGCGGTGAACGCAGAACCGCTGCGCCGATTGCGTGTTCGCGCGCGCCGTTGCCAACCAGGAGAAATTTCATTTGGGAAAATTAAATTAAAGCAGTGTCATTTGCTTGTCATCGCTCTCTTTGCGACGCGAGCACTCGCGGCATTTTTCGACTGAAGCGAGATATTTCGCGGTCACCTCTTTGGTCGGATATTTGCCGTCAAAACAAGCCGTGCAGAAGTGTGGAATTTTGGTCTTTTCAAATTCGCAGGCGCGAATGAGATCCGGCAGTGGCAGGTAAAAAACAGCGTCCGCTTTTAATTTTTTAGCAATCTGCGCAGTCGAAAGTTTGTTGGCGATGAATTCTTTTTTGGACGGCATGTCTACACCATACACGCAGGGAAATTTGAGTGCGGGCGCAGCTGCCGCGAAATAAACTTTTTTGGCTCCCGCTGACCGCACCATCTCGACGATCTGGCGCGAAGTATTGCCACGCACAATCGAGTCATCGACGATCAAAACATTTTTTTTACGCAGCTCGAGCGGCAGAGGAACTAGTTTGTGGCGAATGGATTTTTGGCGTTTCGCTTGCGTCGGCATGATGAAAGTCCTACCAATGTAGCGATTCTTAATCAAACCCTCGCGGTAACGCACACCGAGCTCATTCGCGAGCGCGAGCGCGGAACTGCGCGAAGTGTCGGGCACGGGCACGACCACATCGATTTGAATTTTCGCTTTGCGAATTTCCCGCGCGAGATATTCGCCTGCACGCAGGCGTGAACGATAGACGGAAATATTGTCGAGCGTCGCGTCCGGGCGCGCGAGGTAAACATACTCGAAAATGCAGGGTGCCCAATTTTTGGGAGCGAGCTGCTGCCGCGCAATTTTGCCATCGGCGGAAAGCCAGACTGCCTCGCCCGGCTGCACATCGCCAATTTTTTCAAAACCGAGCGTCGCGAAAGTCGGATCCTCACTCGCGACTGCGAGCTCGTCGCGTTTGGAATTTTTGCGAATACCAATCGTCAGCGGGCGCAAACCCTGCGGATCGCGCAGCGCGAGAATACCGTGACCCGCGACGAGAATCACGGCGGCGTAACTACCCTGCACGCGCTCAACTGTTCTCTTGGCGGCGGCGAAAAGTTTCTTGACTGAGAAAGCTGCCATTTTTTGCTTACGCAATTCACGGGAAAAAACATTGAGCAAGACTTCTGAATCGCTCGAAGTATTGAGATATCTCCCCTCTTTTTTGAGCTCGCGGCGCAGTTTCTCGGTATTCGTGAGATTGCCGTTGTGGACCAATCCCAGACCGAGCGGCGAATTGACGAAAAAGGGCTGCGCCTCCTCCGGTGAATAACTGCCCGCCGTCGGATAACGCACATGCCCAATGCCAATCTTGCCAGTGAGCTCGAGAATGTCAGCGGCACCGATCACATCGCGCACGAGTCCCGCGCCGCGTTTCGTGTGAAATTGTGCGCCGTCGAAAGTCATCACGCCTGCCGCATCCTGACCGCGGTGCTGCAGCGTCGCGAGTCCATCGTAGATTTCGCCGACGACTTCAGAATTTGCCGTGATGCCGATTACTCCACACATGAATTGAATTTTAAATTTCTAAACAATTTTGGATTTTTGAGATTCTAATTTTAATCTTGTTTTAAAACTTAAAACTTAGAATTAAAAATTCTCCGCGGCGCGGAGCGTGTTTTCAATCAAAGTCGCCACCGTCATCGGTCCGACTCCGCCCGGGACGGGCGTGATGGCGCGTACAATTTTCTCGACATTTTCGAAGTCGACATCGCCGACCAATTTACCATCGAGCTGCGCGCAACCCGCATCGACAACCACGCAATTTTTCTTCAACATTTCTGCGCGAATCAAATGTGGCACGCCGGTCGCCGAAATTATGATGTCGGCATTTCGCGTAAATTCAGCTAAATTTTTGGTGAAAACATGACAAACCGAAACAGTCGCGTCGCGATTGAGGAGCAGCATCGCGAGCGGTTTGCCGACGATATTGGAATGTCCGACCACGACGACATTTTGACCCTTGAGCGGAATTTCAGACTCATCGAGCAAGCGCAAAATCCCCGCCGGAGTCGCGGGCAGCAGCGTCGGCAGCTTCAGAAATCCGCGCCCGAGATTGAGCGGATGGAAACCGTCGACATCTTTCGTCGGAGAAATTCTTTCCAGAATTTTTTCCGTGGAAATTTTCTTCGGCAAGGGCAACTGGACGATAAAGCCCTGAATTTCATGATCAAGATTTAATTCGTCGATCGTCGCAATTAATTTTTGCTCAGAAACAGAACTTGGCAAATTCACCTCGCGAAAAGCGAAACCGACCTTTTCGGCGGCGCGGCGCTTCTGGCGCACATACGAAACACTCGCGGGATGCTCTCCGACCAGAATCACTGCCAGCCCAATTTTGAGTTTTTTCGCGGCGACTTTCCGTTTGACCGAATCCAAAATTTTCGCGGAAAGTTTTTTACCGTCGAGCAGCATCAAGAGAAAAGAAAAGCCCCGCAAACGAGGCAGAAGCATTTTAGAAAAAATGCGCTGAAAACTCAAATGCGGCGCAAATAATTAGTCACTAAAAAAAACCGTCAATTTTGTTGACTCCTCCATCGCATTATTTTAATATAGAGCCTTGCTCTCAAAATTTTCCAGTTCAAGAAGGTTGTTTTTATACTGAAAATGTGATAAAATGGCGAGAATCTTTTACTAAAAATTAATCCTATCCTCATGTCCACCCCTCAGAAAGACCCGAACGAAAAGGCTAAAAAACCTTCTTTTTGGGAAAAGTTGAGCGAACGCAGCACAACAGCAAGCGGAGGCGGCTCGCTCGTCGACGCGATTGTGCGTCAAGCCGAAAAAGAGGCCAACGGAAGCATGGGCAATAATCTGCGCGAAGATAACAACGAAAAGAAAAAGGCGCTCTCTCTACTCGCAAACTCTAGAACACTGCTCACTGTAACAATTCTCGTAGTCCTCGGAATCTGGATTTATTTCTGGACGGTGTTGGATTCAAACAATTACTTATATGGAAAACTTGGACGGGAAAATATCACAACCGAATTAAATCGCAAGACAACACTGATGCAGCAAGCGCAGGCGGACATTAGGGATTTGAAAAAATTCAACAAACTTTTACAAGTTGAAAATCTCGCTAATAATGTTCTAACACTTGATCTCGAAAGTCAGATTTTAAATTACGAACGACCGACGGGAGAAAGAGTCGTACCGCGAGAAGACTCAACCACGGTTTTACTTAAGACAACTAATAGCGCTGGTGAAGTGGTTTATCTTTCGGAGGCTGAGATTTTGGGACTAGAACAAGAGCGTTCAGGACAACTTGAGAAAACTCGCACGCTACTGCAAAAAATTATTACGCAAGCGATTAGCCTAGAAAACACAATCAGTACAGGCGCCAAAATTGAAGATTCACTTAATATTTTAGTTACCGAAGTTACCGCCATCAATCCGGACGAAAGCAATTTCCCGTCGGCGATTTCTAAATCTCATTTTGCGGCCGCTCAAGCCGCCGCGACTTCGATTTTGAAAAATGTGAAAAGCATGAACCTGGAAAATCTAGTAACCGACATCAAAAAACAAGTTAACCTGATTGATGTGTCCGGTCTCGACAAAACAGCCAGTCAAGTCATCGCCGATATCAAAACTATTCTCGCGAAAATTTCCCCACAACAGAGCAGTACTTTTGAGACTGCCTTCGATGAAATCCATGAACTCGATCTTTCCAAAATCACAGATACGAATCTTTACCAGGAAATAACTCGCATCATTGGTGATCAACGCACCAATAACAGCGACTCCGATCTCGCAACTGCCGCCGTAATCACGAATAACATGGGACGCATCAATGCTATAGGTACATTACGCGCTAACCGCATTGCGTGGTCAGCGGTGATTGAACGCGCCGAAAAAATAGTGCGTCTCGGCTCCGATTTGACGCGTGACACCGACGGAACCCCAGCCAATGCCAATCGCGACATTGACCCAAACAATACGCTCGTACGATTGACGAATTACTCGGGCAAGTCTAGTAAAGGCATGATTGAAATCAGCGGTAGTGCTTACGGCAAAGAATCGTATATCGCCAGAACTTTTACATTGGTCGCCGATCTCATTGATGCGCTTGAATCCAGTAAATACTTCAGAGATGTCAAAGGCTTCGCGTTTTCGCGCGAAGAAAGTCGCGACGGCGGCATCTCATCGCCAATCAATTTGCAATTCTCTCTGCAGGATTTAGCCGTACCAGACAAACGCGACACTCTCGTCAGTGGACAAACTGAAATTAGCGAAAGAACTTCAAACGCTGCCAGCACGACAGAGACGATGAACCAAGACGATTTACAAAATTTGGAATTTAGCTTTCCCGAACCGCAAGTGACAGACACGGTCACAACGAGCGAGCCAGAACCAACCAATGTTTTTGACGCGCTCGACACAACTATCAATAACTAAAATTTAATTTTTTTCAATGACAACTTACACTGCCCACTTGCGACAAAGCGCGAACATTCGTTTCGCCCTGATTGCTGCAATTTTGGTTATCACGGGAGTCTTTCTGTTCTGGCCGGACTACAAACAATTGCAGTCTAGTCTCGCAGAAATCGCCAAGCTTGATGATCAAATCAAAAGCGTCTCGCTTGAGCTTGAAGGTCATCGCGATCAGTACCGCATCTTAAAAAATGATTACGCGCTCGCTGCTGTCAGAGACGAAAGCACGATCACGACAATCCTACCTCTCACCGCTAATGAAACCGACATTGTCCGTGCGCTCGAGCAACAAGCTCGAGACATCTCAGGCGACAACAGCTCGTTAGTTTTGAACTCAATTAATATCGGATCTGCTAACAATCAGGACAAGAGTGACTACCTGGCTTTGCCAATCAAAATTAGTCTAACTGGCACAAAGGAAAAATTGATGTCTTTTTTACACACACTCGAAAAAACTGGCGGCGCTGCAGAAAATAGCGAGGCAAGCACGCGCCTAATCAGCGTGCAGGACATTAACCTTCAAGCTAAAGACCGAGGGGCGCAGACTGAAGCTTCGAATGAGGAAATTAGTATGGAAATTTCTGTTAATGCTTATTTCCTGCCAACGCTCCAGGAACAAGCCGCTTCTGCTAAATAATCTGGACAATAAATATCCGTGATAAATATAAAAAAATAAAAAAATGGAAGACAAAATTGTCAAACTCCAGAACGCCATCATCTCCTGCGACATACCGCAAATTGCGGCAGATGTCGTCGAGGCTGCAATCGACATCGGTAGTTCTGATATCCATATCGAACCAAGCGAATACACCGTCAGAATTAGATTCCGCGTCGATGGCATCCTGCGATCGATCATGGAATATCCGCCTTCACTGCATGCCGCCGTCGTCAGTCGGTTTAAAATCATCGCCAATCTCAAAATTGACGAAAGTCGCATTCCTCAGGACGGACGCATGCAAATCACCACCCCGGACGGACGCGAACTAGATCTCCGTCTCTCGACTCTGCCAACCGTCCACGGCGAAAAAATCGTGACTCGTATCCAAGATCGCTCGCGCAAAATTCCGAAACTCGAAGAACTTGGCATCGAACCGCACAATCTCAAAATTTTAAAACGGGCGATTGCCGCTCCCAACGGGATCCTGCTCACAACCGGTCCAACTGGCTCAGGCAAAACAACCACGCTTTATGCCTGCCTCGCAATTCTGAACACTCCTGAGGTCAATATCATGACCATCGAGGATCCAGTCGAAATTCAAATGGACGGACTAAATCAAAGCCAAGTCTATCCGGCGATTGACTACACCTTCGCCTTCGGACTGCGCACTGGTCTCCGTCAGGATCCTGACATCATGATGGTCGGAGAAATTCGTGACCGAGAAACGATTGATGTTGCGATTGAGGCCGCCCTGACCGGACATCTCGTCTTGTCGACAATTCACACGAATTCAGCCATCTCGACTATCACTCGTCTCCTCGACATGGGCGCAGCCGCCTTCCTCATCACAGCAACAGTCAATGCCATCATCGCTCAACGGCTCGTCCGCAAAATCTGTGAACACTGTAAAACTGAGACCGTCATCAAGCCAGCCATTGAAGAAAAGTTGCGCCGAGCAATCGCCTCGATGAACCCAATCCAGCGTGACAAATTAGGGTTAAAAGAAGGAGCACCACTCAAAATTTACCACGGTGAAGGTTGCGAGGAATGCGGACACACGGGCTACAAAGGACGCATCGGTATGTACGAAATTCTCGAGATGAACAACGCCATTAAAGAATTGATTCTCAAAAATGGAACTCCGCTCCAAATGGAAAAACAAGCCATCGCCGATGGCATGAAAACACTTGAACACGATGGCGTCGAAAAAATTCTCGCGGGCATCACGACACCAGAAGAGGTTTACTCAGTCGCCCGCACGACCGAAGAAGAGCACGCTGACAATGTCGAAAAATTAAGTTAAATAATTCCTTCAAATGCAATTCAAATATACCGCTCGCGACAAAAAATCCGCGGAAGTCACCGGCCTAATCACAGCAACGAGCAAGCTCGAAGCTGCCGACCGATTATTCAACGAAAGACAATTGAATGTCATCAGCCTCGAACAACTCGATAGCAAAAAAGAGAAAACTATCTCTAAAAAATCCGAGTTCGAACTTACTACAGATAAGCAGAATCAAAGTTTAATCTCCAAAATCAACCACTTTTTAATTCTGCACACAAAGGTCACAGCTAAAGATAAAGCTGTGATGTTTCGCTTGTTGGCAGTCATGATCAATGCAGGCCTCTCAATCGTCAAAGCGCTTAAAATTCTATCGAAACAAAGTGAAAATCCAAAACTGCGACTCGTACTCACTGATGTCGCCATGCGCGTCGAAACCGGCGTACGATTTTCTGACGCACTCGCTGAATACGACGACATTTCTGCCGAATCGGAAATCGGTATGATTGCGGCTGGCGAAGCCTCTGGTCAGCTCAACAAGACATTACTTAATCTTGCAACCGAAACAGAAAAATCAGCCAGCTTGCACCGCAAAATTAGATCGGCCATGATTTACCCCGTGTCAGTTTTGACAGTTTTAACCGGCGCAATCATCCTCGTCATGACAATGGTCATCCCCAAGCTCGCTGAACTTTTTGAAAGTGCCGGAACGGAATTGCCACTCGCAACTAGGGTTTTGGTAAAAGTTTCTGAGTGGTTTGTCGGGGAAACTTTCATTTTACCGAACTGGATGCTCATCATTGTCATAATCATCGGTGGCATCATCGCGCTAGGAGCCTGGAAAAAAACTCCGCTCGGAAAACTCAGCTGGGACCGTTTCCTACTCCACCTACCAATTTTTGGACCAATGATTCAAAAAGCAGCACTCGCTTCTTTCGCACGCCAGCTTGCCCTACTTTCTGATTCAGGAGTGCCGATTGTGCGCACGCTCGAAATCACCGCCAATGCTGTTGGTAATGAGGTTTATCGCATGCGTCTGATTGACACGAAGGAAGATGTCGAACGCGGCATCACAATTCACAAAAATATCGAGAACGATCCGCTGTTTCCTGAGCTCGTCGTGAGCATGATTGCAGTCGGCGAACAAACCGCCCAACTCGGCTTGGTCGCTCATAAAGTTGCAGAATTTTACGATGAAGAAGTCGACACTTTCGCCAAGAATCTTTCGACTATCATGGAGCCGCTCATTATCGTCGTGATTGGCACACTCGTCGCCGGTCTCGTAGCCGCCATCATGCAGCCAATCATGGACATGACTGACATCGCGTCGAAAGCGTAAATACAGCCATGGGTAAATTAGTTAGGCTTCAGTTGGAACCTCAGCCAAATCCTGCATCGAAACGAACCGAGATTGCAGGGGTTATTCAACTTAGTTCGAGAAAGCCAAAATCAGAACAAGCTTACAAACTGTTTGGGCTAGAGAAAATTCCCCTCTCGGCGAGGAAAAATTTTATTTTCCGCGAAATCGATCCTGCTGTTCTAGATCGACTAGATACCCAATCTTGGAAATGCGGAGATCTCGAAGCAATCGAAGCAAGGGCTTTTACAGAAAACGCCACTTACAAAACTTTAAGAAGATTTATCAAAGATTTAAACACCCAGCAGTTTTTCAATTATCTATTGCAGGCAAAAATCGAAGAATTTACGCCAGCCCAAGTTCAGGCAGTCCTAGATGAAATCGATGAGCGAAGTTAATCTTCCAGCTTCTTCTCTTTGCTGCATTTCAGGCAAACAAGCTTTTGTTGTTTGCCGAGTTTTTTGACGACGACTCCCCCACATTCACACGGAGTTTTTTGCGGCTCGTCCCACGAGGCGAATTTGCAATCGGGATAATTGGTGCAGCCCCAAAATTTCTTGCGCGTTTTCTTGGCGAATTTTTCGGAGATTTCGCCTTTGCCGCAGTCGGGACATTTGATTCCCATTCCGCTAGCCTTCTTCTCGATGAATTTGCAGTCGGGGTAACCCGAGCAGCCGACGAACATGCCGAAGCGCCCGCGCTTGACCGAAAGCGGCTTGCCGCACTGCGGACAAGTTTGCCCGGCGATTTTGGCATTCATTTCGACTTCCGCCGCTTCCTGTTTCTTGTCGAGCGGCTTGGCGTTTTTGCAATCCGGATAGCCTGAGCAGGAGAGGAATTTACCGAAACGCCCGAGCTTAATCACCATCGGCTTGCCGCACTTGTCGCAAATCTCATCCGTCGTCTCATTCACGACATCCTCTTTTTTAATCGTCTCAGTCTTAGTCTCAATCTCAGCGTGAAAGGGTTTGTAAAATTCGCCAATCATCGCATTCCACTTCGAATTGCCTTCAGCGATTTCGTCGAATTCCGCTTCCATCTTCGCGGTGAATTGGAGATCGACGATTTTCGGAAAATGCTGCACGAGGAAATCATTCACGACCTTCCCTGTATCAGTCGGCGCAAGCGCACGGTCGAGCTTCTCGACATAGCCGCGCGTCTGAATCGTGGAAATCGTCGGCGCATAAGTCGACGGTCGCCCGATGCCTTCGGCTTCCAATTTTTTCACCAACATCGCTTCAGTGTAGCGCGCCGGTGGCTTCGTGAAATGTTGCTCCGATTTCAGCGCGAGCAGCTTTTGAATTTCGTTTTCGAGAATCTCCGGCAGTAATTTTTCGGAATCCTCCGCCGCTTCCTCATCTGAATCGTAGCCGACGGAATACGCCGCGAGCCAGCCGGCGAATTTCACGACCTGACCCGTCGCGCGAAAAGTGTAATTCTTGGCGGCGATATCGACGCCTGTCTGATCGAGCAGGGCGTCCGCCATTTGGCAGGCGAGGAAGCGTTGCCAGATCAATTCGTACAAACGCCACGCGTCGTTTTCCAATTGAGCCTTGAGCGCTTCCGGGAAACGCGCCGGGTCCGTCGGACGAATCGCTTCGTGCGCTTCTTGTGCGCCTTTCGCTTTTTTCGTGAATTTGCGCAGCTCGCTCGGCACGAAATTTTTGCCAAATTTTTCGGAAATAACTGAGCGCGCTTTTTTCACCGCCGACTCCGCGAGATTGGTGGAATCGGTACGCATGTAGGTAATCAAACCTTCGCCGAGATCTTCGCCTTCGTAAAGTTTCTGCGCGAGCATCATCGTCTTCTTCACGCTGAAGCCAAGCTTGCGCGCCGCCTCCGCCTGCAGCGTCGAAGTGATGAAAGGCGGTGCCGGATGGCGCACGCGCTCCTTGCGGTCGATTTTCGCGACGCGGAATTCCGCGCCCCGGAGATCGAGCTCGACTTTTTCCGCCTCATTTTTCCTACTAATTTCGGCTTTCTTGGCATCAATCTTCGCCAGCTCCGCGAAAAATTTATCACCGCGCGGCGTCTCGAAATGCGCACCGACCGTCCAGTATTCGACCGGATTGAAAGCTTCGATTTCGCGCTCGCGCTCGACAATCAAACGCACCGCGACGGACTGCACGCGTCCGGCGGAAAGACCGTAACGAATTTTTTTCCAAATCAGCGGCGACAATTCGTAACCGACCAAACGGTCGAGCACGCGTCGCGCCTGCTGCGCGTCAATCAAATTGCGGTCGAGTTCACGCGGAGACTTAATCGCATTCTGAATCGCCTCTTTGGTGATTTCGTGAAAAACGATCCGCGGCGTTTTTTTGGTCTTCGGAATTTTGAGCGCAGCGAGCAGATGCCACGCGATCGCCTCACCTTCGCGATCCTCATCAGTTGCCAGAATGATTTCGTCCGCCTTGTCCGCCAGTTTTTTTAATTCGGCAATCACTTTCGTCTTGTCCGCCGAGACGATGTACTCCGGCAGGAAGCTGCCCGTCTCGATGTCGATGCCCATTTTGGATTTCGGCAAATCACGCACATGTCCCATCGACGCACGCACTGTGAAGTCTTTGCTGAGAAATTTGGTGATCGTCCGCGCCTTCGCAGGAGACTCGACAATGACAAGTTTTTTCATTTGAAGGATTATAACGATAATAGAAAACTTTAACGATTAGAAAGATAAAAGTGTTTTGAAGATTATAGAGGCTTTTTGAAATTCATGAATTGCGTAAATAAATAAGCGGTCATGTTTATCAAATCAAAAAAGAGCCCGAGGAAATCCCTAAGGCTCTTTAAAGCTCTTTCTAATCTTTACAATCCTTCGTTCGATTCCGCTGAAAGTTTTTTTTACAGCCAATAACCAATGTAAGAGAGATAACCACCCGCCGCGAGTAAAACAATCATCGCGATTTTCATCACAATCCCATTTTTGACAATCGGATTGGAGATTTTGAAAAGCAGATTTGGGACAATGAGAAAAGTCGCGCCCTTGAGAATAGCCGACCAACCGACGAGAGTAATCACACCCGCCGCGGACCATTCCCAGATATTGTGATTGTTGACGATGAGCAATCCCATGACCATGATGAGAATCCCCGTGAAATAAATCAGCCCTTGATTCGCCTCGAAGTCTTTCAGGATTTTTTTGTAAAACTTCGGATGCGCGATGAACCCAATCGCCGCCGCGATCATGACTGGCCCGATGATTTGAGCGAGTGCTGTGGTGGTCATTTTTAAGGGGGTTAAATAATGAACACATAAATTGTACAAGAAATTTGGTCGAGCTGGCAAATGAAAAACATTTAGAAACGTAGAGTACCGCACGACCTGCGTGAAAAGTGAGAAGGCAAGAGAAAATTACTGCACTACTCTTAACTCACCTAGGGCTTTTTCTGTAAGTACATACGGCTTCCTCGCACCAATCTTTTTAGCGGTCACAATTCCATCCTTCTCGAGTTTATGTAGATCATGAAGTGCCGTTATGTAAGTGACGCCTGTCATCGATGTAGCACTTTTAGCTGTTAGCGTATTTGATTGTTTTTTAAATAGATATTTAACTATTGATAATTGACGATCATTAAGCACATATTTATCAGAAAAAATTTTCCATACGAATTTTGTCTCTTCAATATCTTGTAAATATTTATGAAAATCATCAAGTGCTTGATTTATTTTTTGCAAGTTGTAGTCGATAAAATAGGTCAGATCAAGATCATCCTGCTCACTGAGGGTATATGCCATTACATACTTAGCGGGTGACTGAATAATAGCTTTGGAAATCGGAAGCAACGAAAAAATACTATAGCCGTGTTTAATCGCATACCAATAAAAAAGGGCTCTAGCTAGACGACCATTGCCATCTTGAAAGGGATGCAAATATCCGACCCAGAAGTGCAAAATAATTCCTCTAATTAAAGGATGGATGAATTTTTTATGTGAAAGTTTATTATTGGCAAAATCGATTAGTCTTGACAGCTCTTTCCTTAGGAAGAGTTCTTTTGGAGGAATGTGGTAAATTTTTCCGTCCTTTTCTACAACGATTTTATCGTCATCCTTGCGGAGCTTTCCTGCGACCTTAACCCAATCTTTTCTTGTATTAGCTATGAGCGTTTCGTGTATTTCAAATAAAACATCTAAAGATAAATCTTTACTGGAATATTCGCTACGAATTTTTTCAATAACAGCATAATTATTCGCAATCATTTGCTCACAATAATTTCGTGGTTTACGACCTTCTCGAAGCATTCTTTTAGCAACTTCTCTCGTGGTTGCCGCACCCTCCATTTGCGAGCTTGCAATAGCTTCCTCCATAAGGCTATTTATTAAAATCTGTTTTCGATTTTGATGTGGTTGTTTTTTTGTTAAAAACGAATCACCATAACTCATGTCTATTTTATGAAGTAACTCCGGCATGTAATCAAGCATCTTAAAGCTATAAAATTTACCGCCCTCATCTTTAACGATTCCATTCACCCTACCGCTATTGCGTTCAAGCTTCACGAGTTGCCAAAGATTATCAGCTGCAAAATTTTGGGTAGGTAGCGCTTCCACTTTATAAATAAATTTACTATAAGAAAGGTAATTTGCCCCACTAGCATCTTCAATCAGTTTTCGCTCTTGAATAAAATTTTCCGTACCTGAAAACCATCCTCTTAAAAGTTCGAAATTCGGCTCTACCTTTAATGGTTTGCGAATATGGAAAATATTTGACATTTCAATCATATTAAATACATTTGTAATTTTATATAAATTTTATATAAAAAGCAAATAATTTTTAATACATTTTTATTTTTAAACTTATTCCAGCGGCAACTCAATCTCAATCTCCTCCTCCGCCACTTCCGCCAGCGGCACCGCATCCGAGTATTCCCCGACTCGCTCGATCTTCGACTCTAGGCGCTGGTAACTCGAAACCGTGTCGTCCATGTTCTTCTTCGCGTTATTCAGATGCTTGGCGGTGAGCTCGAGATTCGCGCCAAATTTCCCTGCCTCAGTCTTCACTCCCGCGATCAACGCCAAAACTTTCTTCGCATTTTCCTCAAATTTCTCCGACTGGAAGGCGATCAAGACAACGCGCAGAAAGTAGAAGAAAGAATTCGGCGAGACGAGCTGAATATTTTTGGCGCGGGCATAGCGCGAGATCTCGGAATTTTCCGAGGCCTCGTTGTAGATTGATTCGGCTGGCAAATAGAGCACCGCGAAATCCGTCGTGCCTTCCTCTGGTCGAATGTATTTCTTCGCAATCGCGTCGATGTGTTTTTTGCAGTCTTTCGCGAATTCCCGGCGAAAAGTCTCGGCGATTTTTTCGTCCGCCGCCGTGCGCATTTTCTCGAAATTCTCGAGCGGAAATTTGGAGTCAACCGGAATGTTGCCATTCTTGGTTTCAATAATCGCATCGACCGCCTCCCCGCCCGCGAAGGCGAATTGGAGTTTCCACTTCTCGCGCGGCAGTGCCTCCGCCAGCATTTCTTTCAGTCCTTCCTCGCCGAGATTCCCGCGCCGTTTGGAATGTTTGAGGAAGTTCGTCAGCGATTCGACCGAGCCGCGAATCTCCGCCATCTTGCCGAGCTCACCTGAAACTTTGGCGATTTCGCGCGCCGCACCGTCGAGCCGTGCGTCGAGCTTCTTCGTATTGTCGGTTAATTTTTGATCAACCGAGTCATTCAGATTCGCGAATTTCTTTTCGAGCAAATCGAGAGTTTGCAAAGTCGTCTTCTGTGTCTCGCCTGTCTGGTGGTGAATTTCTTTGCGTAAATTTTCAATCACATCGAGCATCAATTTTTGCGCGTTGTCTTCGCTCGGCTTCGCGAGCTCCGCAAATTTTTTGGAGACGAAAAAAGCGAGAGCAACGAAAGCCAGCAAAATCGCACCGGCGAGCAAAATTAAATAAGTTTCCATTTGCGAATTTTAACACGCCTAGAGCTTGCATTTAGCGGCAAAACAATTATAATTTACGCAATGACAAACTCATTCTGCGCTGCCGAAATGATGCAATTCTCTAACTGAGAGGTTGCTTTTTGCGCGCGGAAAATTGGCAACCTCTCTCAGAGAGGTTTTTTTAAAAAAATTTCCAAGAGATATAAACTACCAACTACCAACTACCAACTACCAACTACCAACTACCAACTACCAACTACCAACTACCAACTACCCAATGCCAATCAAAATCCCCAACCAACTCCCCGCCAAGAAACTACTCGAGCGCGAGAATATTTTCGTCATGCCGGAAAAACGCGCGGCGAAGCAGGACATCCGTCCGCTCGAAATCGCCGTGCTAAATCTGATGCCGACCAAAATCGAGACCGAGACGCAGCTCGCGCGTCTGCTCGGCAACTCGCCGCTGCAGGTCAATCTCACCTTTCTCACGACGGAAAGCTACCGCCCGAAAAATATTTCTGAAAAGCACCTCGTCAATTTTTACCAGACTTTCGAAGGCGTAAAGACGCGCAAATTCGACGGACTAATCGTGACGGGCGCACCAGTCGAGCTACTCGACTGGCAAGAAGTGAAATACTGGGACGAGCTGAAGCGGATTTTGGACTGGAGCCTGACGAATGTTTATTCGAGCCTTTTCATTTGCTGGGGCGCGCAGGCGGCGTTGCAACATTTTTATAAAATCCCGAAACACAAACTGCCGCGCAAAAAATTCGGCGTCTTCCTCCACAAAGCCTGCAAAAAAAATGCGATTCTCCTGCGTGGTTTTGATGAGAATTTCTGGGTGCCCGTCTCGCGGAATACCGAAACGCGCGAAGCCGATCTACGCAAAGTGAAGGATCTCGAAATTCTCGCTGACGCGAAAGACGCCGGCATTTACCTCGTGCGCAATAAAAAGCTGCGCCAGATTTTCGCGTTCAATCACGCCGAGTACGACCGCGAGACTCTACAAAAGGAATTCGAGCGCGACCGCGCCAAAGATCCGAATTTCCCCGAGCCGGAGAATTACTTCGACGCCAAAGGTCAGCCGCAAATGCGCTGGCGTGCACACGCCACGCTACTTTTCTCGAACTGGCTGAATTATTATGTCTATCAGGAAACACCATTCGATCTCGAAAAACTTTAACTTAATTCCCCGCTCATGACTCCAAAAAAATTATTCCGAAACTCACTACTGAAAATTTTTAATTTTTGAATTTTTAATTTTATAAATAATGCCTAAATCCAAATTTTTAAAAATTAAAAATTGAGATTTATTTAAAAATTATAAAATTACAAAATTAAAAATTGAACCAGCCCCCCCAAAAAAAAATCTCACTATTCGAAACAATTATTTAATTCCCTAAAAATGACTATCAAAAAGAATCTCCATCCCGAGACGCTCGCGATTCACGCCGGTCGCGCGAAAAATGCAGCGAATGCTTGCGCGACACCGATTTACCAAACTGCGAGTTTCGATTTCGGCTCGACCAAAGAAGCCGCCGATCTATTCGCGCTGAAGAAAGCTGGCAATATCTACACACGCATGGGCAACCCAACGACCGCCGTGCTCGAGGAACGCATCGCCGCGCTCGAAGGCGGCTCGGCCGCAGTCGCGACTGCGAGTGGCATGGCAGCGATTTCTTTGGCAATTTTAACTTTGGCGCAAAAAGGCGATCACATCATTTCCTCGACCGCACTCTACGGCGGCACGGAAACTTTGTTTCGCCACACCTTGCCGCGCTTCGGCATCGAGGTCGAATTCGTCGAGAAGCTCTCTGCCGCGAAATTGGAAAAATTGATTCGAAGAAATACGCGCGCAATTTATTTCGAGACGATTGGCAATCCTGCGGGCGAAGTTCTCGACTTCGCGGAAATCGCCAAGGTCGCGAAGAAATTCAAAGTGCCCGTCATCGTCGACAATACTTTCGCACCGGTGCTGTGCCGACCGATTGAATTTGGCGCGAACATTGTCATTCACTCACTCACGAAATGGATTGGCGGTCACGGCACTTCGATTGGCGGCATCGTCGTCGACGGCGGCAATTTCGATTGGAAAGTGAATCCGCTCTTCGCGCAAAAAGACCCGAGCTACCATGATTTGCGATTCGCGAGCCTCGGCAAAGTGGCTTTCGCGACGAAAGCGCGTGTCGACGGTCTGCGCAATCTCGGCGCCTGCCTCTCGCCTTTCAACTCTTGGCAATTTTTACTCGGACTCGAAACGCTCGGATTGAGAATTAAAAAACATTCGGAAAATACGATTGCGCTCACGCAATTCTTGGTCGACCATCCGAAAGTCGCCTGGGTGAATTTCGTCGGACTACCGACTCATCCTTTCAATGAAAACGCGCTGAAATATTTCGAGGGCGGCTTCGGTTCGGTCTTCACTTTTGGTTTGAAAAAAGGACGCACCGCCGGCAAAAAATTCATCGAGTCGGTCAAGCTCGCAAGTCACCTCGCGAATGTCGGCGACGCGAAAACACTCGTCCTGCATCCCGCCTCGACTTCACACTCGCAACTTTCGAAAGCAGCGCTCGCCGCCGCCGGCGTCAGCGAAGAAACGATTCGCGTCTCGGTCGGACTCGAGCACATCGCAGATATCCGCGACGATTTCGAGCAGGCTTTGGAGAAGTGCTGAGAATGTAGAAACATTGCGCAACGAAATCCCCCTCAGTCCCCCTTTGCGAAAGGGGGAGGAAGCCAGAACGAAAAATTTTTCGATTTCAAAAATCTCCGCAAGTTCAAGTTTATAAATGAACCGTCCATTTTTCTATTAACTCAAATATGTGGTTCGAATTACAAATTCGAACCTGCACAGCAGAAACCGAAAAACGTAGAAACGTTGCATGCAACGTTTCTACCGAGGCAGAAATTATTACTCCGCGCAGCCTTCACTTTCACTTTCCGCCGCCAAAGCCTCTTCTTCGATATCCATAATTTTGCGCGTCGCCCCGATTTTTTGGAGAAAGGAAATCACGGGCTGCGGCAGATATTTTTGCAAGTCTGAGCCTTTTTTGATTTCCTCACGGACAATCGTCGCCGAAATGGCGTACTTCTTTTTCGGTTTGATAATTTTCTTTTTGCCGTCTTTGCGGAAAAGCTTCTCGACGCGCGGATTGTCGGTAATCGCGACCGACTCGAAATCTTGGCAGGTTTTGATGACATGCTTGACCCATTTTTCATCGTCGTCGATGTCTGGCAGCGGCACGACTTTGAATTGTTCCGGCTTCACGCCGAGCGACTCCAGCGTCTCCTTGACCATCGCGTGGCGTTCACCGACCGTGAAAGGATTTTCGAGCGTGCGGAATTTGTCACTCGATCCGACCACGACCAAAACCTGGTCGAATTTCGGCAGCAAGTCCTGAATCACGGAGAGATGACCGCGGTGAAAAGGCTGAAAGCGACCGATGAAAGCGACGCGTTTAACTTTTTTTGGAGGCATAAAAATAGTTTTCTGGAGTCCAATTTTAGCAGAAATTCTCGGAAAATGATTTATTTTATCTCGATGGTATTACGACCGGAAATAATCGATTTGCCACTCGCGTCACGCGCTTTGAAATAAATTTCATACTTGCCGACTGCCAAATCCGACCAGGTCGCGGTGAAGGTCAGCGTGCTCGGGCTGGTGACCGTCGCGAAGGTCTTGCGCTCGCCACTCGCGAGATTGCGCGCGATGAAGTCGACTTCAGTCGGCGTGAAATTCGCACTATTGATCTGGGCAATTACATCGATGAAATTTTTTTGCACGGAAATCGTCGCGCCATCGACCGGGGAAATGATGGTGGAACCCTCAGCATCGGCGCCGCCTTCTGTGACTGTGAAGCTGACCGACTCGCTCACGGAACGCCCGGTCGTGTCCGTCGTGTCGACGAGCAAAGTGTGGCTACCAAGTCGCGTGCTGGAATCCAGCACAATCGGCACCTCAAAAGGCGGATATTCGATTTCGGAAATTTTCGAACCGTCGAGATAAAAATCAACCTTCGCGATATCACCACCAGCGTCGAAAGCCTCGGCGCTCGCGAGCAAAGTCGTGCCGCGCGCGACTTCGGAATTCGCAGTCGGCGCTGTGATGCGAACGGTCGGCATTTGCGTATCTTCACCGACAATGACATCGACCGTCGAAGTGCCGGAATAATAGAGCTTGTCAAAAACCTTGGCAGTAATCTTCACATGATCCCCGTCGTCCAATTTTTTGGGAATTGGAATCACACCTTTCCATGGCGCCGTCGTCGCTGTCACGACCAATTCGTCGTCGCGGTAGTATTCGACTTTTTCGACATCATTCGGCGCAGTGACATCGACCCACACGCCAATCGTCGATTTTTGGACGGTCGAACCGGAAACCGGCGAGACAATCGTGACTGTCGGCGCGAGCTGCGCGGTCGCAGCGGTGTGGACATCGTCAGTTTCGGTCGGCGGCAGCGCAATCGCAGAATCTGCGCCATAAACTGATTTGACCCAAGCCTGCACTGGATTTTCCCAGGCTGAATCGTAGGGTCGCTCCGAGTGCAGATTTTCAAATTTGCGCAGCTCAATCGCCGACTCCGGCGTCAGCGCACTCGGCAATTTGCCGCTCACACGATCGACTGCAATTTCCATGAAAGAATCATCGACCTCGAGCGGCGTGGCTGTATCGATGAAAGTCTCCGTCACAATTTGGTCAATCGGCGTCGAAGACGAGGCCAATTTGCCAGTCAGACGCGAGACGCTGCGTTGCACGATACCCTCTGGGATTGGGAAATTTTTGACCGGCAAATCTTCGTGTGCCGCTTTCATGAAACCCATCCAAATCGGACCAGCCGAAGCGAATCCGCCGCCACTCATATTCATCGGCGTGCCGTCGTTATTACCCATCCAGGTCGCGACGGTCATCTGGGGCGTGTAGCCAATCGTCCACACATCACCCGGCAGAATCGATTTTTCGGAAATCTTTTTGTTCGCCGTACCCGTCTTGGCAGCGACCGGTCGACCAGGCAGCGTGAGATAAGAATTCCAAGTACTCGGGCGCGAGCTCGGATCGGAAAGCATGTTGGTCATCAGATAGGCAATGCCCGGATCGAGCACGAGTTCTTTTTTCGGGTCAGCGAATTCGTCAATCAGATTACCGCGTGCATCGGTAATTTTGAGAATCGGCGTCGGCGGGACAGCGTAGCCGCCATTCGCGAAAACGGAATAACCCTGAACCATCTCGAGCATGGGAACTTCCGGCGCGCCAAGTCCGATGGTCGGACCGTAGCGTTCGTCGGATTTCACACTTGCCAAACCCATTTCGTGGGCTGTTTGGACGATTGGCAATTCACCCGCCAAGATTGCCATTTTCACCGCCGGAATATTGCGCGAACCACCCAGCGCGCGCCGCATGGAAATCGGACCGAGGAAAGTTCCATCGTAATTTTTGGGTGTGTATTCATCCGTCCCTCGACCGAAATTGGTTTCGACATCCCAAAAAACCGAAGCCGGAGCGTAACCCTGCTTGAGTCCCGTCGCATAGACGAATGGTTTGAAACTTGAACCGGGCTGGCGCGGACGCGTCGTCAGATTGGTCGCGCCGTCACTGCCTTTGCCATCTTCCCCGACTGTCTCGAAATAATCGCGACTGCCGACCATAGCGAGAATCTGTCCGGTCGGGTTATCGACGGCGAGCAGCGAAGCATTCGTCGCATCGAAGCGATTCACACCCCAAGTCGCTGTGCCATCTTCATTTTGCTTCTCGGGAAATTGCGCCGCGACCAGCTCCTCGGCTTTGCTCTGCAAATTGGGATCGAGTGTCGTGAAGACACGCAATCCGCCGCGCTCGACCACATCCTGACCGTATTTTTCCTCGAGTAAGTCACGGACATAAAAAACAAAATGCGGCGCGCGAATCGATTCGTGGTAAGACTGGAATTTCAAATTATTGGATTCCCGCCAGGCTTGCGCGAATTCTGTCTTGGAAATGTAACCGAGACTGAGCAAGCGATTCAAAACATAATCTTTGCGACCGGGTGTGTAGTCCGGATCGTCAATCGAAGTGCAGGCTGAAACGAGCTGCGGCTCAGTCACCGCATCTTCCGCCAACTCAGCAGAATCGGAATTTTTAGTTTTGGAATCTTCGACCGCAACCAAATCTTCCGGACCAGCTGGAACTGGTGGCTTGGCGCAACTACCCATCAAGAGTTCACGATCTTGTCCGTACGGTGAATAGCGACTCGGCGCCTGCGGCAAACCAGCGAGCACCGCCGCCTCCGCCAAAGTCAGCTCCTCCGCGTTTTTATTGAAAAAAGTCTGCGCTGCTGCCTGGATACCGTAGGCGTTATTGCCGTACGGAATGCGGTTCAGATACATCGCGAGGATTTCTTCTTTCGAAAATTTATTTTCCAATTTGAGCGCGAGCATCAATTCCTGGAGTTTGCGCCAGTAAGTTTTTTCGGGAGAAAGATAGGCGTTTTTGACGAATTGCTGCGTAATCGTCGAACCGCCGCCGATGAAGTGACCGACGCCCAGCTCACTCAGCACGGCGCGAATGATGCCGTCGACATCGAAACCGGGGTGCGAAAAAAACTTGTCGTCCTCCGCGACGGTCGTCGCGACTTTCACTGTATCGGGAATTTTTTCGTAGGGAATCTCGAAACGATTTTCATCGCCGTGAATCGTGTAAAGCTCGCCGCCTTCGCGGTCGTAAATGATCGTGGACTGACTCGCGAAAAGTGCGTTGACATCGTCGATGCTCGGCAAAATCGGTGACAACACGAATTGTCCGACCTGCAAAATGAAAAGGACAATCCACACGCGCAGGAACCATGCGACGACGAGCAAACCGGCGGAAAGTCCAAGCCAAGTTTTCCATCTGCCGTCACCGTGATTTTGGATTCGCAGCCGAATCCGCCTCAAAATTGAGGCCTTTTGAGAATTTTCCATCGCGCGCTATTTTATCATTTTTTGGAAAAATCTTCGGCTTATGCCAAACCCGGTCTCAATTTTCGACCCAGCCCTGCGGCGGCTCCAAGCTCCAGACATAACCATACTGTCGCCGCAATTCCTCCAGCTGCTGACAGAAAAAAGAATCTTTGAGCTCTTCCTTCGAAGCGGCAAATCGAAAATGATTAGCGCCAGAACTTGGCTTAACGGGAAAAAAATAAATCGTGACTGGCGTCTCTTCAGAATTCTCTTTGTCGGTTCTCATAACAAGCCAAAATTAAAAATC
Organism: Patescibacteria group bacterium; assembly: GCA_041665585.1. Taxonomy (NCBI): domain Bacteria; species Patescibacteria group bacterium. Next base: position 116,447 of record JBAYIN010000002.1, read on the forward strand.
GGGACGCTACTCTAAACCTCAATTTTAATTTCGCCAAATTTTATTCAGCCCTCACCAAAAAATCCTCGGCGAAATTATCCGTCATCCCGGCGACGAAATCCGCGACGACGATTTCGGGCGGGTCGATTTTGAGGCGACGCGCGAATTCCGGCGGGAGCAAATTTTGCTGCGCGTGAATGGTCGTAAAAAGCTTTTCCAAAATGTCCGCTCCGCGATTCGACAGCTTGGCAACCGCCGGCGCTAGGTAAAAATTTTGCCGCAAGAACTGGCGCAGCTCGACCAAATCAGCCTGCATTTTGGGAGAAAATCCGACGAGCGGCTCAGCGAAATTTCGAACTTTGGGTAGCGAATCAATCGCGTGCTTCTTCAGATTCTGGGCGGAATTTTCGAGCAAATCGCGATTAAGTAAATCGATGATTGCCGAAACAGCGCGGTGATTGAAAGCCTCGGTTGGTAATTTCGCGTCAACTTTTGCGAGCGCTTTTTGCCACAGATTCAGATTTTTCAAATCTTCCCGCGTGAAAATCCCGGCGCGCAAACCGTCCTCGAGATCGTGATTCGTGTAGGCGATTTCGTCCGCCAGATTCACGATTTGCGCTTCGAGTGAAGGCTGCGAGTCTATTTTTTCCGGCGCATCGTAAATCGTCGCGTGTTTCGCCAAACCGTCGAGCAAGTCGAGCGTCAGATTCAAGCCCTCGGAATCGGGATATTTTTTTTCGAGTATCTGGAGAATACGCCGCGACTGCCGATTGTGTTCGAAACTTTTGCCGAATTTTTGCAGCAAGGAATCAAGCCGATCCTCGCCAGCGTGTCCGAAAGGTGTGTGTCCGAGATCGTGCGCGAGCGCAATCGCACCAGCGAGATCTTCATTTACTGCGAGATTACGCGCGAGACTGCGCGAAATTTGGGAAACTTCGAGTGAGTGCGTGAGCCGATTGCGAAAATGGTCGCCGTGACTCGCAACGAAAACTTGAGTCTTACCTTTCAGTCGGCGGAATGCTTTGGAATGGATGATGCGCGCGTGGTCCCGCTGAAACTCCGTGCGAAATTCATCGCGCTCGTCAGGAAATTCACGCCGCGCTGCATCAGCGAAAGTCGCATATGGCGCGAACCAAACGCGTTCGCGTTTTTCGAGATCACCGCGTTTCAGAAGCACGCGGAAATTTTAGCAAGAAAAATCACAATCGAATCAAGCCGCTCTAGCTAAGCCCAAAACTTCAAACTGCCAAGTTTTCTGATTTAATTTTTGATAAGTCTTAGACAAATCCGGAACCTGAAAGTCGGGTGAGATTAGCAACAAGCTGGCGACCTGATTACGCAAGAACGAACTAATCTGCTCACCAGAGTCGAGAGCTGACAATAAAACTCCCAAAACTTTCAATGCCTGGGCGTGTTTTTTAGCACGCAGTTCCTGCAATTCACGCTTGAGAGACAAACGCGCCTGAATCGTCTCAGGCGAGGCACTTTGAGGAACCTCTTCAAACGAGCTTGCTCTTGGCTCTGAGTCAGCAACCTTTTCAGACTGTCGATGAGCTTGATTTTCTAATTCTTGCAGATGGGATATGGCTCCCTCCAAATCGCAGTGCCCACCAAATAAATTGGCGACTTTTTTCAAAAGCGCGCGCTGCTGAGATTCATTAAAAGCGGCAATCTTTTCGGGAGTCTGAGAAACAAACCGATTTTCGGGATTCAAGAGATCTTCCCGTCTAGGCGGTGGGGAGTAGCTGTACTTCATAAATTTTAGATTAACGGTTCATTATTTTAACAAACAAGTTTTCAAAGTCAAGATACTGTTTCAAAACAAAAAGCTTGTCTAAATTTTCGTTCGGACAAAGTCCTCGCTACGGTCGTCGCGAAAACCATGCATCATTCCAACCTATATTTGGCACGAATCGCTGCATCTCTGGGGAACGTAGTTCCCATACTTTTTCTACTCTTATTTCCGGCGCCAGTCGCGGATGATCGCCAAAAACTCTGTCGGCAATAGCTCGGCGCCCTTCAACTCCTGCGGAATGCGGATTCTTGGACAAAGCCTCTTTACTCATAGTCTCAAATTAACAAGTCAACATTTTGACATAATTTTCTTGGATTTTCATCCAAGCAAGCTCCCCACAAACTTCGCATTTCCCCGCGCGAAATCCGCCGCCACGAGAACTTTCTTGCCGGCGAGCTGAACTTTTCGCAATTCGAGTGAACCGTCACGCGTCGCGACGAAAATGTGTTTCTCCGCGACGAAAACTTCGCCCGGTTTTTTGCCCGGAAATTTTGGCGCCGTGGCGAATTCGACGAGCTTCAGATTTTGCTCAGCGAAAATCGTCCACACGCCCGGCCAGTCGAAGAATGCACGCGCTTTGCGCAGCAAAAATTCGGTCGCATCTTTCTGCCAATCAATTCGACCGTCGGCTTTTTGAATCTTGCTACAATGCGTCGCCTCCACTTCGTTTTGCGGAGTCGCAGTAATTTCACCAGCCGCAATTCTTTTCAATACCTCGGGAAATTTTGCTCCGCCAAGTGTCGCCAATTTGACGGCAAGCTCGACTGAATTTTCATTTTTGAGTGGAATGGTGAAGCTCGCGAAGAGATCACCCGCATCCAACTTCGCCGAAATTTTTTGGAAACTCACGCCAGTTTTTTGCTCACCCGCGAGAATCGCCGACTGAATCGGCGACGCGCCGCGAAATTTGGGCAGGAGCGAAGCATGCAGATTGACGCAGCCGAAACGCGGCAGTGCCAAAATCTCGCTCGGCAAAATCTGCCCGAAGGCGACGACCGCGAGAAAGTCTAAATCTTCGGGTAAATTCGCAGCGGTTAATTTATTTTGCTCGACTGGCAAGTGAAATTTTTCGGCGAGAATTTTAACTGGCGGTGGCGCGATTTTTTGTCCCCGACCGACCGGTCGATCCGGCTGCGTGAAAACTTTTTCGATTGTAATCTCTGAGTCAGCGAAAAGATTTTCAAGCGATGGCAGCGCGAAATCCGGAGTCCCCGCGAAAGCGATTTTGAGTTTTTTGCTCATTGTTAAAATTTTAGCTTAAACTAAAAACCAGTGAACCAACGACTCAAAGACTTAACAACCTTTCGAACCAATGACCAATGACCTTCCGAACCAATGACCGATCACTTTTAAATCTTAAATTTTCAATGACCTTCACCCGCCGCGAACAACTCGAAAAACATTTGGAAAAAATGATTGGCGCAATCGTGCCGCGCTTTTTTCCGCTGAAAAAATTTGGCTTCGTGAGTGTCGCCTATGTGCGAATCGCCAGCGGACTCGACTCCGCGAAAGTCGGCGTCGCCATCGAGCGCAATTCACATCAATTCGATGAGTTCGCGAAAAAGGTAATCGGCGAAATTCAACGCGAAGTGAACGCCAATTTGCCGCGCAAAAAAATCCCCAAAATTATTTTGGAAATCGATAGCACGAATGCACTCCTCACGAAAATCGCTTCACTCGGAGTTTAAAAGAAATTTTCAAATTTACGGAATTTACAAAGAAAATTCAGACTCAAGTCTCAACTCAAGTTAACCCACCAACCACTTAAGTGGTTGGCTAACGACAAGCGTGTATAGCTAACAAACTATAATTCCAACATAATCTACATACTTCCTAACCATGCCGTTAACGGCATGGTTAAAAATGTACGCGTGTTGTTTTGCAGTTGCTTAGCTATCTCAAGATTTAATGCTCAAAAAATTAAAACGCTGAAAATTCCATCACTAGCATTCCTAACCCCGGAATTAATTCCGGGGTTAGGAATGAGATGGATAAAAAATTAAAAATTACGGGACTTGAAAATTCGAAAATTTCCCAATTCTAATTTGAAATTAGTTTCGAAATTCGCGTAATCAAAATCCCAACCAATCAGTGGCAGTGAAAACTCCGGCTGATTTTTTCGCGAGCAACCACTCCGCTGCTGCGACTGCGCCAGTCGCATAATTGTCGCGATTTTTGCCAGAATGAATCAGCTGAATCGTCTCGCTCGAACCGTCGAAAATAATTTCATGAATCCCGACGACTCGACCAACCCGAGCCGAGGAAATTTGCAATCTATCAGCTGGAATCGGAAGAATCTCATTGTCGAGCATGACTGATTTTTTCGCCGGGAAATTCGCGAGAATTTTCGCAGCGAGTTCTTTCGCCGTGCCGCTCGGCGCGTCCGCCTTCGCGGTATGATGCGTGTCGCGAATCGCGACATCGAAACCTTGACCAGCGAGAAGCTGCGCCGCCTGCGCGACGATTTTGTAAAAAGCTTGCACGCCGACGGAAAAATTTCCGGCGTACAAAATCCCAACTGAATTCTTTTGCGCCAGCTGCTCCACCTCGGGTAATTTTTCGTACCAGCCCGTCGTGCCGACGACTGTGGGAATTTTGAGCGCGGCGAGTTTTTGCAGATTCGCGATGACGACCGTGGGATGCGTGAAATCAATCGCGACTTCCGCGCCGTTTAGATTGGCAGCAGAAATTTCGCTCGCTGTCGCCTCGGGCGCCTGAGGGTCGATCTTCGCGACAACCGTGTGCTGCGCTGAATTAGCCGCGATTTCAATCGCGCGACCCATCTTGCCGAAACCAATAATCGCAATTTTCATGCCCTAATTGTAATCCCAGCGACCGCATACACAAAACCAATAATATCTAGATTGCCTTTTTGCAACAATAATTTAATTTGTTCTGCGGCAAAACATCCGGCGCAAGACACCTGGTCTGGACTAAAGGCGACCTCCGAAATTCCCCAGTACTCAAACATTGTCGCGACAGCTTTATCTAAATCCATCGTTTTTGAAAATCTGGCGACATCCTCACTCAACGCTTTTTCGACAGCCACCCGAACCTCTCCGGTCGAGATAGAAATAACTTCGCCAGTTCCAATATTTTCAATTCGCATTCCAAAAATCAAAAATTACAGTTCTCAAGCTGCGATATTCTCCAGAGCTAACTCAGCATCATAATCGCCAAGCTCATCAATCGATTTAGTCAGACCACCCAAAGTTTGACCTTCTTGTCCTAGGAGCACTTTAATTTCACCAGCAACGGCAAAAGCAAAATCTGGAATTCCCAATTTTTCAAAAATTCCTATAGTTAATTTATTTAAGTCTCGAGAAGCTGAAGTGCGACCATCCAGAGAATAATTATCAAAAGCGCCAAGATTTCCCTTGGCAAGACTTAAGACCTCAGCTTGTTGCCCAGCATCAAGCGTACTGAAAACAGTCCGACGAACTTTTGCCAAGTCTATTTCGACAACTCGACCTTCATGATTTTGATCGAAAAATTTCATTTCTAAAAAATTATAAGGTCGTATTTTCAAGCAAAAACGATTTTAAGTCAAGCTCTTTCGCCCGAATATTCTCAGAATTACGAGAGTGGTTTTACTTCTTTTTCCTGCGAAGTTAAACTCTCACCTGCTTCCTAAAATTCTTTTGATGAAAACTCCCTCGCGCCGAAACGGACTTTCGACGCTGCTCGTCCTCGCGCTGATTGCCGCGAGCGTTTATGTTATTTTTGGTGAGAACGGAACGGCGATAACCGAAGTGCCAATCACGACTGTACAGCAACAATTCGCGGCGAATGAGATTAGCAAAATCACCGTCAATGGCACGGCGCTCACGATTGAGCTGAAAGACAAGACAATCGAAAAATCGACGCGCCCGGCCGGCGAGACTTTGAAAGATCTCGGACTCAGCGATCCGAAATCGGCAGTCGTCATCGAGGCGATTGATTCGACCGGCTCGGATTTTTGGCTGAATGTAATTGCGGGAATTATTCCCTTTGTGCTGATCGCCGCATTTTTGGTTTACATGATGCGCCAAGCGCAGAGCAATAATCAGGGCGCGATGAATTTCGGTCAATCGCGCGCGCAAGTCTCCGACAAGACGAAAAACAAAACGACTTTCGCGGATGTCGCCGGTGCGCACGAGGCGAAAGAAGAATTGGTTGAAATTGTCGACTTCTTGAAAAATCCGAAAAAATATACCGCGATGGGCGCGAAAATCCCGAAAGGTGTGATGCTCGTCGGTCCTCCCGGCACTGGCAAAACCTTGCTCGCCCGCGCAGTCGCCGGCGAAGCGAATGTGCCGTTCTTTTCAATCTCCGGCTCGGAATTCGTCGAAATGTTCGTCGGCGTGGGCGCGAGTCGCGTCCGTGATTTATTTAAGAAAGCGAAACGCAATGCGCCCGCGATTGTTTTTGTCGATGAAATCGATGCGGTCGGACGCGCGCGCGGGACTGGCATGGGCGGCGGACACGACGAGCGCGAGCAAACTTTGAATCAAATTTTGACGGAAATGGACGGCTTCGAGACCGGCACGAATGTCATCGTGATCGCCGCGACCAATCGTCCCGATGTCCTCGACCCGGCACTGCTGCGCCCTGGTCGCTTCGACCGCCGCGTCGTGATCGACATGCCGGATATCGGCGAACGACTGGAAATTTTGGGCGTGCATTCGCGCAACAAACCGCTCGCGAAAAATGCCGATCTCGAAAAAGTCGCGCGCCAAACTCCCGGCTTCACCGGTGCCGACTTGGAAAATCTTTTGAATGAAGCTGCGATTCTCGCGACGAAACGCGGACTGAAAACTATTTCCCAATCCGAGCTCGAACACGCCATCGAAAAAGTCGCGCTCGGTCCGGAGAAAAAATCGCGCGTCCTGACCGACGACGAGAAAAAAATCACCGCCTTCCACGAAGCCGGTCACGCCATCGTCTCGCATGTCTTGCCGCACACCGATCCCGTGCACAAAGTCTCGATTGTCTCGCGCGGCATGGCGCTCGGCGTCACTTGGTATCTGCCGACGGAAGATCGCCGCCTGGAAAGTGAATCGCGCTTCCACGACGAGCTCGCGAGCCTGCTCGGTGGACATGTCGCCGAGGAAATGGTTTTTGGCGAAGTGACGACTGGCAGCTCGAGCGACCTCGAACGCGCCAGTAAAATCGCGCGCGCGATGGTGACGAAATTCGGCATGAGCGATCGGCTCGGTCCGGTCATTTTCGGCAGCAGCCACGGCAATGTATTTCTCGGCAAAGACTTGATGCACGAACGCGACTACTCGGAAGAAATGGCGAGCAAGATTGACGACGAAGTGCGCAAAATTATCGAAACTGCTTACGCGACGGCGAAAAATGTTTTGCTAAAAAACAAAGCGAAACTGAAAAAAGTTGCCGAGAGATTGCTCGAAATCGAGACACTCGACTCAGCTGAATTTGAAAAACTTTTCGGTGCGAAAAAAGTAACTGTTGAATTAACTATTAAAATTTAAAAATATGTCTCCCGAACAAAAAGATATTCTTACCTCAGAAATCTTCAAACGACTTAAAGAAACTTTCAGACTAATGTTCGTCCCATTATGGAAAGAACAGCGTGAGAAAAAAGATAGCCGACCTAAATAATCCAAATGCTTCTCCTTTCTTCCGATCACGCCGGGTTTGAACTCAAAAATTCGCTGAAAAATTTTTTGACCGAACAAAAAATCGCTTTCGAGGATCTCGGCTGCGATTCGCCGGATTCCTGTGATTATCCTGACTTCGGGCACAAGTTAGCCGTGAAAGTTTTGGAGAATCCGGACAATCGCGGTGTCGGCATCTGCGGCACTGGTCTCGGCATCTCGATGGCGCTGAATCGTCACGCCGGGATTCGCGCAGCGCGCTCCGTCTCGGTCGAAGACGCCGAGCTCTCCCGCCGACACAATGATGCAAATGTCCTCGTCCTCGCCGGCCGCCAACTCGATGCAAAGTTGGCGACAGAAATGCTTGAGAAATTTTTGGCGACAGAATTCGAAGGCGGTCGTCACGAAGCACGCGTGCGGAAAATCGAGATTGCGTAGAAACGTTGCATGCAACGTTTCTACTTCCCAAATCTATCGTTGTCGTTCCCGCCACGAAGTGGCCCCCTCGGGGCGGAAGCGGGAATCCAGAAATAAAAAATCAGCGGTCGCCATAAAATAAGAATTGAGAAAATTGAAATTTTACCTAACCCCTAACCCCTAACCCCTAACCCCTAAAACCTAACCCCTAAAACCTGAACCCTAAAATTAAAATCGCTCCGTCCATTCTCTCCGCCGACTTCGGTAAATTAAACGAGGAAATCGCTTCGATTGAGCCATTTTGTGAATGGCTACATATCGATGTGATGGACGGCCACTTCGTGCCCAATCTGACTTTCGGTGCACCCGTCGTGCGTTGTTTGCAGACGAAACTTTTCCGCGATTGCCACCTCATGGTCAGCCAGCCGGAAATTTTGCTAGAAGATTTCGCTAAAGCAGGAGCAGACGCGATTACGATTCACGCGGAAATCGAAGGAGATGTCGCCGCACTTTTACGCAAAATCAAAAGTCTCGGCTGCCGCGCCGGAATCTCAATCAAGCCAAATACACCAATCGCGGCGATTGCGGAATTTCTGCCGCTCGTTGATTTGCTGCTCGTGATGTCAGTCGAGCCGGGCTTCGGCGGACAAGCCTTTATGGAAAATAGTTTGGAGAAAGTTCGCACGTTACGCGCCGGAAATCCCGAGCTCGATATCTCAATCGACGGCGGAATCAATGCTGAGACTGCGAAAAAAGCCATCGCCGCTGGCGCGAATGTCTTGGTCGCAGGCAACTACATTTTCAAATCTGACAACCGCGAGAAGGCGATTGCGAGCCTGCGCAGCTAAAACGACTAACGCCAAGGTTCAGTTCTGATAATTCTTGATTTGCCATCTTCGGCAACAAGTATCACATTTCTAATTTGGTTTCTTTTACTACCTGCAAAGAACCTAACTGCTTTTTGAAACTCCGAACTGTGGTTACTAATGGCCGCTATCACTGAATCGCCGATGCGACGAGTCGCAAAATCAATTTGGGCTCTTGTGGCGTATATGGTCTCACCATTTTTTAATCCTATTGCTAACGAAAGAATTTTTTCTGAATCCTCTTGTCTCCCCGGCTGATTCGGCTTTTCCGCCTTGCCTAATGTGATTTCCAAGTCTGAGATGTTAAGCATTTTAAGTTCCGCCGAAAATCCGCCTGCGTAAGCTGGCGGATGAAGAGAATCCAGCATCTTCGGCGTGTTAGGATTTATGCATGAAGCTCAAGCGCCAATCAAATTGCATCTACCGTTGCGAATACCATTTAGTCTTGGTAACTAAGTACCGTAGAAAAATCTTCAACAACGGAATTCATGCCTACATGGCAGATAGACTGAAAGGGTTGAGCAAAAGTTATCCGGAGCTTGAAATCTTAAAAATCAATCATGATGAAGATCACATTCATATACTCATTTCTATACCACCGAAAATGAGTGTTGGCAGTGTGGTAAGAATCATCAAATCCAATACAGCCAAACAGCTGAAGGAAAAGTTTGAGTTTCTAAAAGAAGTCTACTGGGGTACAGCGAGTATCTGGAGTGGTGGATATTTTGTTTCCACAGTTGGACTCGACGAGGCAGTCATTAGGCGTTACATCGAGATGCAGGGCAGAGAAGATGCTGGACAAGCGAAGCTTGAATTGTGAAGTATACCGCCTGCGTAAGCTGGCGGTATTTCATCTAGATTAAAAGATAAGGATTGATTTTATCTCTTCGGAAATTTTTTTCAAATCAACTTTCTTTTTCTAATTTCGCGTGACGCAATTTCCAGCCGACCGCGAGCATGACGAGGAAGAGCAGCGCGAGCGCGATTAATTTGCCGAAAGCGTTGTCGATGAAAAGCGCAATCGCGCCGAAAGCTGCCGATGCCGCGTAAATCGCGAGCACGGTTTGCTTCTGGGAAAATCCCGCGGCGAGCAGACGATGATGCAGATGACCATAATCACCGTGGAATGGGGAGTGCCCCGCGAGCAAGCGACGCAGTACGACCCAAATCGCGTCGAGCAGTGGGAAGCCGAGCACGAGCGCAGCAGTCGCGATTTTGCCGCCGGAGAAAACGGCGAGTGCAGCGAGCACGAAGCCGAGCAGCATCGAGCCGGAATCACCGAGCAGAATTTTAGGCGGCGGAAAATTAAAAATCGTGAAGGCGAGCGCCCCGCCCGCGAGAATCGCGGCGAGCGCGACGACTGCCGACTGATCGAAGTAATGGTAACCCGTCCGCGCCGCGAGGAAGAAGATGACGAGTGCAGCCAGTCCGGCGATGCCAGAAGAAAGTCCCGCGACGCCGTCGAGCCAATTGAGCGAATTGGTGAGCAACACGACCCACGCGACCGTGAAAAGATCAGCGAATAAAGTGAGATGATATTCCCCGCCCCAAAATTGACCGACATTCCAATCAAGTGCCGCGAGATCAATCGCCCCGCCGAAAGGATTGGTGAGGTGCGAAATCCCGAGTCCGGAAATAACGAGCATCCCCGCCGCGATGATCTGGATAGCGAGCCGCGCGAGCGGCGGCAAGCGAAATGCGTCGTCGAGAAAAGCTGTCGCTGTCAGCAAAGTCGCGCCCGCGAGCAAGCCGAGCACTTCTTTCGACAGCGGCACGAAAATAAGCACCGCCGCCACAAAACTGACGAAAATCGTCAGTCCGCCGAAATAAGGAATCGGCGCGCGTTTCAAGCCGTATCTTTTCGGATCATCGAGCAAGCCCCATCGGGGGAAAAAACGCAGCGCGAAAAGTGTGAAGAAAATGGTGAGAACGAAAGCAAAAATGAGAGGAAGAAAATTCACACGAAAATTTTAGCGAATTTTACGCGTCGCGAATTCGATTAATTTTTCAGTCGGCAAATTCCGCACGAAAACTTTTTCGGGACGCAGCAGATGCTTCGCCTCCTCACGCGCCAGAATCGCCAGAAAGTGATTTTCGAAAAAAGCGGCGACCAACTCATCACTCGTGCGCGACGGAATTTTTTGACCATTTTGAATTTTGTCCGCTTCGAGCCGCGTGAGGCTAATCTGCGGCAGCGTCACACCCGCCTCAATTGGCAGAATTTTTTCCGCACGAATCGAACGCAGTGGCAACGCGCGATTGAGTGTGAAATCGCCGATACGCGTGCGCGTCAATTTCGAAAGGTGCGCGCCGGCTTCGAGACGCGCGCCGAGATCGCGCGCGATCGAGCGAATGTAAGTCCCCTTGCCACAGCGCACAGAAATTTCCGCTTTGGGGTATTCGAAATTGCGGATTTGAATTTCGTAAATTGTGACTTCGCGCGATTTCAGCTTCACCTCTGCACCGCTCCGCGCGAGACGGTGCGCCGACTGACCGGCGATTTTGATGGCAGAAAATTGCGGCGGAATCTGGTGAACCGTGCCGATGAATTCTGGTAAAACTTTTTCCAAATCTTCGCGGGAAAATTTCTTAGCATCGGGAAAATTCGTCAGCTCACCTTCGGCATCGTCCGTCGTCGAAGTCACGCCGAAAGTAATCTCCGCCTCGTACTCTTTTTCGGTGTTTTGCACATATTCCAAGAGCCGCGTCGCTGCGCCGATGCCGAGGATGAGGACTCCCGTCGCCATCGGATCGAGCGTCCCCGCGTGTCCGATTTTTTGAATTTTGAGACGCCGCCGCGCGAACGCAACCGCATCGTGCGAGGTGATTCCCTTCGGTTTGTTGATTGCGATGAAGCCGTCCATTAGGAGGATTTTAACTGAATCTAGTCGAAATGCGGACAAGAAATTATTTAGTGGATAGTGTTAGTGAGTAGTGTTAGTTTATTTTTTTGAAACTCGCAAATTTTCAATTTTTACAATTTTTAAAAATTTAGATTTTGGATTTATTTACAAAATTAGAAATTACAAAATTCAAAAATTCTTTCCGCTTTCAACTTTGCCATGAAAAACCTAAAATTCGTTTCGTGCTTTCCCAAAATCTGAATTCGGTCGCACTCGTCGGTGGACAAAATTCCAGCGCGCGCAAAAGCTATTTCGTGAAGCTCGTGAAATTTTTGGAATGCCAGAAAAAGACCATCCTTCTCGAGAAGCCAATCGCCAAAATTTTGGGCGGGAAAGCGGCGACGACTCTGCAAATCAAAAACGCCGATTTGATTTTGGTCTTTGGTGGCGACGGTGCGCTGCTCGGTGCTGCGCGCGAGTTCTTCGGCGCGAGCGGCAAATTCGCCGGGATTCGGCTCGATGGCACGCTCGGCTTTTTGACGGAATTCGCGCCGGAAAATTTGGAAAAATTGTTGGCTGAATTTTTTGCCGGGGACTTCGAGACCAGCGTGCGCATCCTGCTCACGGCGAAAATTTCGCGCGGCAAGCAAGTCGTGAAAACACTGCACGCCCTGAATGAAATGGTTTTGAATCAAAACTGCGTCGCGAAATTAATCGCGCTCGATTTCGATTTCGACGGCAAGCGCATAGCGACTTTCCACGCCGACGGCGCGATCGTCGCGACACCGACCGGCTCGACCGCTTATTCGCTCTCTGCCGGTGGTCCGATTCTCGACCCGAATTTGGCGGCGGTGATTTTGACGCCGATCAATCCGCACCTCCTCGCCGCGCGCCCGCTCGTCCTGCCTGCCAGCGGCAAAATCCGCAGTCGAATTACCGAAAAAAATCTGGTGCTCACAGCGGACGGACAACAAAGCTCTGCATTAAAAATCGGCGACGAGATTCTTTTCGAAAAAGCCGACTGGCAGCTCGAGGTCATCCATCCCAAGAAACGAAATCATTTTGAAATTCTCCGGCGCAAGCTGAATTGGAGCGAGCGCAAGGTCTAGCTGTTCTAAGTGTTCGATCGTTCGCTGCGGCGGACTTGTTATAGCTGTTCTAAGTGTTCGATCGTCCGCTGCGGCGAACTTGTTATAGCTGTTCTAAGTGTTCGATCGTCCGCTGCGGCGAACTTGTTCTAATTGTTCTAATGAATTTGTTTATCTGCTCGTGGTTTTTAACAAATAGAACAACTAGAACATCTCGAACAACTCGAACAACTATAACACTTCCAACACTCCTCAGACGCTTTTTCTGACCCACTTGAGATAAAGTCCGGTCAGGAATTCTTTCGTCGCGTCGACGAGATTCGAAAGCAGATCACGCAGGCTGCGAATTTTGGCGATTTTTTCCGCGAGATAATGCGGCGGATATTTTTTGAGACCGACATAAGCGAGCAAAACTTTTTGCTCTTCGCGACGAATTTCCTTACGAATCGCCGCCGCCACTTCACGCTGCATTTGCTTCTGTGGCACGGTCTTCTGGACATACGCGAATAAATTTTGTGCTTCTTCGTCAGTCACCGTAGAGCCGGTCGCGCCAGTGTGATCTTTTTTGTCACCTTTGTGCTCAGAAAAACTCTCGCCACCTTCCGCCGATTCAGCGGACTCGATTGTCTTCATGGCTTCAGCCGAAACCCCCGAAGCCATCGAATCAACTGCCGCCTCAGCTGCGATTTGACCGACATCGACTTTTTCCGGGTTCGCGGAAAGCGCCTTTTCATGGGATTTTTCGAAATTTTCTTTTCCACTCACGGCGGCCATTTTATCATAATTATCGTGTAATTTTAACATTTTTTAGCTTAAAATTCAATGATTTGCTTCCAAGCATAATTACGAGTAAAATCCGCCGGTTTTCCAAGCAAATTGGAGACCAATCGAGGGAGCACGAAGATTTTGGCTTCGCGCGTTCGCACCTCATAATTTCATTCAAATGAATCCCAAGAAAAATCCCGCGGCGGCGGATGAGAAAAACGCAGCGACTCCGGAACTTTCCGAAGCTGAGCTTTTGAAAGTGAAAAAGGCGGAAGCCAAAGAAAAAAAGGCCGCCGAAAAAGAGGAGAAAAAGGCCGCGAAAGAGGAACGCAAACACGCGCCGCAAAAAACAGCCAAGGAACGCAAGACGCAAAAACGCAATCCGCTCAAAGTGCATTCGAAAAAATGGCGTGCAGCAGCAGCGAAAATTGAAAAAGAAAAACTTTATCCAATCGCCGAAGCAGTGAAATTAGCCAAGGAAGCTTCGACGACGAAGTTCGACGGTAGTTTGGAAATCCATGTGCGCCTCGGAATCAACCCGAAAAAATCCGACCAAAGCGTCCGCGCGAGCGTCTCGCTGCCACACGGCACAGGCAAGAAATTGCGCGTCGTCGCCTTCGTCACAGAAGGCAAAGCGGCTGCCGCGAAGAAAGCGGGTGCAGTCGAAGCCGGTGAAGAAAGTTTGATTGAGAAAATCGGCAAAGGCTGGCTCGAATTCGATGTCGCCGTCGCCACACCGGAAATGATGAAGAAGCTCGGCAAAATCGCCAAGACGCTCGGTCAAAAAGGTTTGATGCCAAATCCGAAAGCCGGAACTGTGACAGAAGATTTCGAAACGGCGATTGCTGAAATTCAAAAAGGCAAAGTCGAATTCCGTGGTGATTCCTTCGGAATTTTGCACAACACCGTCGGCAAAGTTTCTTTCGATGATGCGAAATTGATTGAAAATATCAAAGCGTATGTGAAAGCTGTCCTCGATGTGAAGCCGAAAGCGGTGAAGGCGAATTATGTGCGTGGCATCGCGCTCGCGAGCACGATGGGTCCCGGCGTACGCGTCGATGCGAACCAACTTTTGAAAAGTCTATGAAAGTAAAAATCTTTCGCGTCGACAAGACTCTGCCACTGCCAATTTATGAGACTGCCGGCGCAGTCGGTTTCGATTTGCTCGCGCGTGAGACGACGGAAATCGCACCGGAAGAAATCAAGCTGATCCCGGCGAATGTGATCGTCGCGACTCCCCCGGGCTTCGCGCTGCTCGTCACTTCGCGCTCTTCGACCCCGCGCAAAAAAGGTCTCACGCAACCGCACGGCTTGGGAATTATTGACCAGGATTTTTGCGGTGAAAAAGATGAGCTACAAATTCAGGTACACAATTTCTCGAAGGTGAAAGTCGTCGTCGAGCGCGGTGAAAAAATCGCGCAGGGACTTTTCGTGAAATGCGAGCGCGCCGAATTTGAGGAAATCACCAAAGTCGAGAACAAGACGCGCGGCGGCTTCGGCTCAACAGATCAAACTCAATGGGTGAATGATTAAATGATTAAATGATTAAATGAGTAAATCATTGGATCATTGGATTATTGAATCATTTGCACATTGGATTATTTCCGCGCCAGGACCAAACCCCAGACCTCTTGCGCCCCGTTTTGTTTAAGAATTTTGGCAGCCTCGACCAAAGTCGTCCCCGTCGAGGCGACATCATCGACCAAGAGAATGGTTTTGCCTTGCGGCGAAAAATCCGGAGCAAGCTCGAATGCAGCGGCGAGATTGCGAATGCGCTCGGCGCGCGAAAGCTTCGCCTGCTGTGCTGTGTTTTTGGTACGCGTGAGTCCGTGAGCGAAGGGCAAATTTAATTTACTGGAAACGAAGCGCGCCAATAATTCCGCTTGATTGAAGCCGCGCCAGCGCAGTCTTTTTTTGTGCAGCGGAATGGGAACGACGATGCGTTCAGCTTGGTAATTTTTCGAGCTGATCGAACGCGCCAGAATCGCCGCCAAGTTCGCAGCGAGCGGCTCAGAAAATTTGTATTTCAAAGTTTGGATTGCGTGCGCGAGTTCAGGATTTTTTTGGTAACTCGCTGCCACGCGCAAACCGTCGAGCGGCGAAGAGCAACGCACGCAAACGCGCCCGCCGAGATTCGCCTGCCAGCAGACCGGACAAAATTGCTGCGCATTGAGCTGAATCTTGTGCGCGCAATTTTCACAAAGCCACTCCCCTTCGCTGCCACAGCCGACGCAGTGAATCGGAAAAATTATTTCGAGGAGGAAATTTTTCGCGCGACTAAGCACGACTAGATTTTAGCCGAAAAAACCAAGCAAAAAATGTTAAAGTATTTTCGCGATATGAATCCACTCGATTTTCTGCGACAGTACCGAATCTTCGGTTACGCCATCTTCGACTTCACAGTCGCGTTTTTGGGAATTTATTTACTCTCGCCTCTACTCTCAAAAATCTTTCGCAAAATCCGCCTCAAAATTCCCAAAGTAAATTGGCTATTCCTGACTCTACCAATCGGCATCGCGACACACTTGCTCGTCGGGAGAATCACACCGCTGACGAAAAACTTTCTCGATCTGCATGACCATTATTTTTTGAAAGTTGTTATCATCGGACTTTTCGCCTGGGGCATGAAAGGCATCAAAATTCTGCCGAAAAAGAAAAAGTAGTAGTTGAGCTAGTAGAATTTATAAAATAAAATTTGACCGAGAAGTCCGCGACGCGACTCATCATGGGAAATAATTTCTCTTTATGCACACGCTCAGCTCGGTCTGCAAGGCGCTAAAAAAACAACGACGGAAGAAAATCGTTCTGCATGGTGGCAGTTTTGATTTGATTCATATCGGCCACATCCGACTGCTAGCGAAAGCCAAAGCGGCTGGCGATATTTTGGTCGTCGGGCTAAATAGCGACGATCTCATCCGGAGAATAAAAAGTCCGCGCAGACCAATCATTCCAGAGAAACAACGCGCGGAAGTTTTGCTCGGACTCAAATCGGTCGATTATGTTTTTATCTCAGACAGGAAGGTGCACAACGACAAACATCTCACCAAACTGAAACCTGACATTCTAGTTTTTAGTAAAGAGAAAAAGAAACTCGCGCGTCACAAAAAGGCAGCACTCGACATCGCGAAAAAATTTCCCGCGATCAAAACAATTTTCTTATCCGCTGGCACGGCGGATAAAATCAGCACCTCGACAATCGAAGCCGGCATTGTTGAAAAATTCATGGCTGAGGTTGAAGGCGCAAGACAAAAGGAAATTCGCACACGCAAAAAAACCAGATAAAATGGTGGGTTACAAGAGCAAAAGTCGAACCATTCGACTTTCATTCCTGTAAATGGTGGGTCCGAGAGGAGTCGAACCTCTGACCTTTCGCACGTCAAGCGAACGCTCTAACCAACTGAGCTACGAACCCGTGATGTCAAACCTTGTTTTATTTATTCAGAACTTCTGATTCTGCCGATATCGATCGCGATACTCGTCTGGCGACCTAAACTGGTGGTGGAGATTTTAATTTAAAAATTCTAGATTTTAAATTCTTTTGGTAGGGCCAAGGGGAATCGAACCCCTGTTACCAGGATGAGAACCTGGCGTCCTAGCCACTAGACGATGGCCCCAGACAGTTTGTAGTTTTTAGTCAGTGGCTCGTAGAATTTTTCTAAAGCAGCCTGCCGACCATCAAATCTCAAAGAGCCGCGAGATTTTAGCTAAAACATTTTTTTCTAACAACTTCTTCTTACTCCTTAATCCTTACTAACTTAATCCTTAATTCTTAATTCTTAATTCTTATTCCTTACTAACTTATTCCTTAATCCTTAAAGACATTGCCCGCGAATTTTGCAGTCGCGCCCAAATTTTCCTCAATCCGCAAAAGCTGATTGTATTTCGCGACACGATCCGAGCGCGAAAGCGAGCCAGTCTTGATTTGTCCGGCGGCAACTCCGACCGCGAAATCCGCAATCGTCGTGTCCTCCGTCTCGCCGCTGCGATGCGAAATCACCGCGGTGTAGCCGGAATTTTGCGCGAGACGCACAGCCTCGATCGTCTCGCTGACTGTCCCGATTTGGTTAAGCTTAATGAGAATCGAATTCGCAATCCCCTTCTCGATTCCCATCGCGAGTCGCTCGGGATTAGTGACGAAAAGATCATCACCGACGAGCTGAATTTTGGAACTAAATTTTTTGGTCAACTCACTCCAGCCCGCCCAGTCGTCCTCATCGAGTCCGTCCTCAATCGAGACAATCGGATATTTGGCAATTAAATTTTCGTAAAAAGCGAGCATCCCCGTCGCGTCTTTTTCGGCACCCTCAATTTTGTAAACACCATTTTCGTAGAATTCTGAACTTGCCGCATCAAGCGCAATTTTGACTTTGCCGGTGTAACCAGCCGCCGCAATCGCCGCGACAATCGCGTCGAGCGCTTCCACCGAAGTCGCGAAATTGGGGGCGAAGCCACCCTCATCACCGACATTCGTCGCGTGTCCGGCTTGTTTGAGAATTTTTTTCAGCTCGTGAAAAATCTCCGCTCCGGCACGCAGCGCCTCGGAAAATTTGGTGAAGCCGAGCGGCACAATCATGAATTCCTGAATGTCGATGCCATTATCCGCGTGCTGACCGCCGTTTAAGATATTCATCATTGGCGTCGGCAGCAACCAATTTGAATTTTCTGCCAAGAAGCCAAAGTGCTGGAATAGAGGAATTTTTTTGTGGGCGGCTGCGGCACGCGCCACTGCGAGCGAGACCCCGAGAATCGCATTCGCGCCAAGCCGTGACTTATTCGCCGTACCGTCGAGCGTCAGCATCTTCGCATCCAGACCTTTTTGATCAAGCGATTCGAAGTCTTGAAGTTCTTTTGCCAAAATTTCATTCACATTTTTAACGGCTTTTTGCACACCTTTACCGCCGAAACGCGCATCATCATCGCGCAGCTCGACCGCTTCGTGTGCGCCCGTCGACGCGCCGCTCGGCACCGCCGCAATCTCGCGCTCACCGGATTTGAGCTCGACCTCGACTTCGACCGTCGGATTGCCGCGTGAGTCGAGAATTTCGCGAGCGTGGATTGTGGAGATTTGAGACATGTTGATTAAGTATTAAGTGTTAAATATTAAGTATTAAAGAGTAAGAACTGGGTTATGAGGATTAACAGGAGAGATTTGTAGTGACTCAACAACTTAATGGCCCAATGACCAATGACCTAATGACCCTCCGAACCTAAAATGACTCAACGGTTAAGTTTCAAGAATGAGAATTAAAAAACAAAAAGTAATAAAATACTCCTCGCGGATTTTAGCAAATCGCAAACTCAACCACTCAACAACTTAAAGACTCGAAGACTTATCCACTTAACAACTTAACCCTTGAATAGAGTCGTCATCAAAATCGGCACGAATCTCCTCACGCGCGCGGACGGCAGTCTGAATCTGGAATTTCTCGAAAAAATTTCAAGCGAAGTGAAGCGGCTGCATATGAACGACATCGAGACAGTCATCGTGACGAGCGGTGCGGTCGCCGCTGGTCGCGGCGAGCTGAAGCTCAATCGCGCCGATCCGGAGACACTCCACGAAAAACAAGCCCTCGCCGCCGTCGGTCAGAGCAATCTAATGCAGAAGTATTACAAATATTTTTCGCTCGAAAATAAAGTCGTCATCGCTCAGGTGCTGCTCACACCGCACGATTTCGAGAATCTGGATACATTGCAAAACACGCACAATGTTTTGAAACTTTTGCTCGCAAAAAAAGTCGTGCCCATCGTCAATGAAAATGACGTGACAGCGACGGACGAATTGAAATACATGGCGAATGACCGACTCGCGGCGCGCGTCGCGAATCTCGTCGGCGCGGATAGCTTGATCTTGCTCACTGATGTCGACGGACTTTTCGAGGAAGAACCGCACAAAAATCCGAAAGCCAAAATCGTGAAAACCGTCGACAAACGCAATTTGAAAAAATATTTCGAAATGGCGGGCGCAGCCAGTGACGGCGGACACGGCGGCATGCGGACGAAACTCGAAGCGGCGAAAATTGCGGAGTGCGAAGTCTTCATCGCGAACGGCCTCGGCAAAAATGTCCTCGCGAAAATCGTCCTGAAAGAGGAGAATCCGGGAACAGTTTTGCGCTAGCTCGCAAAGAAAAATTAATGCTGGAGTCGCGGGGAAAAACGGCGACTGGTTTTTTAGCCCTGATGCTTAGACCCACGGACTTCTTCTTCGCTGACTAAGGCGTTGTAAAAAATCGGCACCATCACGAGCGTCAGCATCGTACAAAAAGTCAGACCAAAAGCGATGGTGAGTGCCAAATCCGTCCACATCTCACTACTGAACGCGAGCGGAATCATGCCCATGACGGTCGCCGCCGTCGTGAGAAAAACCGGCTCAAGGCGTTCACGACCGGAGAGCACGATTGCTTCCAGTTTCGGCATGCCGAGCTTGATATGATGATTGAAACGATCAGTCAAAATAATCGTGTGACTCACGACCACGCCGCAAAGCGCGACGATGCCGATGAATCCAGGGAAAGAAAAATTGCGACCGAGCAAAGTGAGACTGGCAAAGACACCAATCAACGCAAGCGGAATCGTGAAAATAATAATGAACGGCTGGCGGAAAGAATTGAATTGCAAAACCAGAATTAAGGCAATCAGGAAAAGCCCGATGCCCATCGCACCAAAAAGTGAATTGTAACTTTCCGCGATGTCAGCGGTCTCACCGCCGAAGTCCGCGGTCACGCC
Source organism: Patescibacteria group bacterium (assembly GCA_041665585.1). Classification (NCBI taxonomy): domain Bacteria; species Patescibacteria group bacterium. Next base: position 136,526 of record JBAYIN010000002.1, read on the forward strand.
CGCCGGCAAAATTTGGCTCATCTCGGCTGATAATTTTTGGACAACCTCGCTCGGCAAAGTTTGGCTGTCGACATTGGCATCCACGGTCACGACTGTATCGGTGTCGCGGTGGCGAATCGTGGTAATCGCCGGATTCAGAGAAACATCGGCAAGCTCGCTGACTGGCACGGTCCCACGCGCTGTCACCACCAGAAGATTTTCGAGAGTCGAAATGTCAGTCGGAGTGTTGCGGCAAACCGTGAGGTTGTCGCGCCGCTCCAGGAGCTGTGTCTGCTTATCTGCTTTGCAAGCTTCCTGGCGAAAATCGAGCGCGACGACAATCGGCGTTTCTTCGCCGGCGCGGACAATCTTGACCGAGTCGTTGCCGAAAACAGCCGTGCGCAAAAATGTCGCGAGCTGCACCGCCGTCAAACCGTAATAATTCAAACGATCTCGACGCGGACGGAAATAAAATTCACCCGTACCCGTCTCAATATCAGTCGTAATATCGTAGGTGCCAGGAATTTTTTCGAGCGCCTGCTTCACTGCGACCGAAGCCTGCTCGAGCAAATTGGAATCAGCGCCTTTCAAGCGCAACTCGACTGGCGCGCCCGACGGCGGACCGGATTCCAATTCATCGACTGTGACAGTCGCTTCGGTAATCGCGAGCGTTGCGCTGCGCAATTTCTCCGCCAGATCGTAGCTTTTGAATTGCCGCTCACCTTTCTTAAATAAATTGACTGTAATCGCCGCCTGATTCGCACCAGTCGCTCCTCCGCCACCACCAAGTCCGCCTGAGCTTCCGACCGCACCACCGCCGAGAATAGTCACGAAATTATCAACCTCGGGCAAAGCTTGAATCATTTTTTCCACCCGCTGCGCCACCGCGTCAGTCTGCGAAAGTTCGGCGCCCACGGGCAGCTTAATCGCGACATTGAAGTAATCCTGATTCACGGTCGGGAACATTTGAATTTTCATCAGCCCGATGAAAGGAAAAGAAATTGTCACACAAAAAGCGAGTACCATACCGATGACCCAGGTGTACCGCAATTTTTTGGATTCCATAATCCGACGAATGCGTACGGCGTACCACGATTCGAGCGGCTTCAAAAAATAGCGCACCAAAAGTGGTTGCCGCTCGACTCGCTCGCTCACATGGTAATTGCGGAAAATCCGCGCACACAGCCCCGCCAGCAAAAAGATCGCGACCAAAAACGAAGCAGCCAGAGTAATGTTGACCGTATTGGGAATGTGCCGGATGTACTCACCCATAATTCCAGTCATCAAAGTCATCGGGAAAAATGCCGCCATAATCGTGAGCGTACCCGCCACGATCGGCGTCTTGAATTCGCTGATCGCCAACATCGCCGCCGCATAACCGTTCATTTTTTTTATTTTCACATTGCGGTAAATCGCCTGCACAATCACGATTGAATTGTCGACCACGATACCGAGCGAGAGTACGAGCGCAAACATGACGATGCTATTGAAGGTCTCGCCCACCAGGCGCAAGCCAATGAAGGACACGAGCAAAATCAGCGGCACCGAGAAACTCACGAGCAAAGTTTCGACGGTACCAAGCGAAAGATAAAGCACGACGAAGATGATGAGAATCGTCTCAATCGCCGTCTCGCCCAAAGTGTAAATATCCTCGCGGATAAATTCGGAGTAGTCATTCGTGAGCAAGACATTGACGCTCGGCGGCAAAGAATTTTTTTTGAAATCTTCCGCACGCTGCTTCACCGTATCCACGACTTTGACGATATTCGCGCCCGTTTTCTTTTTGACCTGGAGCGTGACGGAGTTGCTGAGATCTTTTTCTGCAGCACGGTAAACGCGCGCGCTACTTTGTGTCGCGCCAAAAACTTCACGCACGGTCGCAATGTCACGCAGATAAATATTTTGCCCACCGGCTGAACCGACTGGCAGCAAAAGCAAATCATCGGCGGAATCAAATTGAGCTTTGAATGAAGCCGTGTAATAAAAACCGTCCGTGAGCACATTGCCAATCGGGAAATCAATGTGATTCGCCGCGACCGCGCCGACAATCTGCGCCAGGCTCAAACCGTAGCCTTCTAGCTTTTGGATGTCGACCAAGATCTGCATCTGCTTGTCAGCCAATCCGGAGAGAATCACCTCACTCACGCCCGAGACACCTTCGATTGAAGTTTTGAGATCGTCGGCATATTGTTTCATTTCTTCGGGCGGCAAATTCGCCAGCAAAGAAATTGTCAAAATCGAAACATCGTCGAGTCGAATTTCAGTGACGACCGAATCCAGTGCGTCCGCCGGCAAGTCCCCTTTCGCATTCAGCACTTCGTCCCGCAACTTGCGAATCGAGTCAGTCAGATCCGCCTGCGGATTGAATTCGACTGTAATCGCGCTGACGCCCTCGCTCGAAGATGAAGTGAGCTGTTTGAGCTGATCCAGATTTTTGAGTCGAATTTCCAAAGGATCCGTGACGAGCTTCTCGATATCCGTCGGCGAAGCGCCCGGATAAACCGTCGCCACGACGGCGATTGGAATTTTGATTTCCGGGCTCGACTCGAGCGGCATCTGCGAGAGCTCGAAAAGACCGCCGAAAACAGCGAGCAAAATCAAGAGCAAAGTGACGCGCCAATTCCGCACACAAAAACCCCAAAACGATTTACCGGTTTCCGCGATTGCTAGCTCTTCAGGCGTACTCAATTAGTTGGTAGTTAATAAGTCTTGTTTAATTTTCAAAAAATTTAAAATTAATTAGCGATCGTGATCGCAATCCCATCTTTCGATTCGTCGAGCACACGACCACCACCGACGATTGCCTCTTCGTCTAAATTCAGTCCGCTCACGATTTCGACAAATTCACCTTCGAGTGCGCCGAGCTCGACCGGTCGCTTGAAAGCTTTGCCATCCTGCACCACCCAGACGGAATTTCCCGAAGCGAGAATATTGAGCGCGGTGAGCGGGAGAAAAATACGCGCGTCCGTAGTATCAGACTCTCCGATCTGGAAACGCAGCTGGACAAATTCACCCGGTTTCAAATAAGGATTTGCGGTGAAAATTTCGACGGCGAATTTTTGCGTGAAGCCGTCAGCCGACGGCGCAATCGTCGCAATTTTGTCCGAGCTTTGCTTGGCGATTTTCACCTCATCGCCAATCTTGACGCGGCGCACTTCCTCCGCCGAAAGATACGCGACAATCTTGAGCTGCGAGGCATCTTCGACTGAGACCAATTTCGTCCCCGGCGCGACCTGATCGCCCTGCTCGATTCCAATCTCGGTAATTTTGCCGGAAAAAGGCGCACGAATCGCGAGCTTGTCTTGCGAAATTTCGGTCTGGCTCAGATTGCCCGCCGCCGAGCTGAGTGAAGCGCGCGCCGAAGTTTTGGAAAGTTCGGTCGAACGCTCCGCCGACTCAAGCGCCGCCTTCGCTGATTCGACCATCTGGCGCGCAGATTTTTCGGCTGCGGCAAGCTGCGTGAGAGTCGTCTGATAATTCGCCTCAGCGGAAAGTACTGTCTGCGAAGTGCCGTTGGAATTTTGTTGTGCCAAGGCAAGCCCGGCTTGCGCGGAGTCGAGCGCGGAAATCGTCGAACGCACCGCCGAAAGCTTGCCGTTGATTGCGCCAATATCAGCATTCAGAGTCGCCTGCGTGAAGCTCGTGCCGACAGTCGAATTACTCAAGACATCGAGCGTCTTCAGAATAGCGTCTTCTGTCGCCGCGAGGAGCGCACTCGCCGAGGCATAGTCGGAAACGGTGCCAGCCAATTTATCGAGCGCTAAAGTGATGGACGCTTCCGCCGCCGGCTTCGAGGCGAAGCTGAGTGAGCCGAGAAAATATTCGTAAGAATCATTCGCGCTTTTGTAAATTTGTGAAACGCCGATGATGCCATCGCACGCAGCCACGGCGGAATCCGCCGTCGGATAGACAGAACGAATCACATTGTCGAGCGCGGTTTGCGCCGCATCGACTGACAGTCCGCTCGCCAGTTTCGCGGAATTCAAAATCTGTTCAGCCTGCTGCCGCACCGCCTCGTTTTGCGCGAGCGTATTCGTGAGCGAAATTTGCGCCGTATTCAGCGCGACGCGCGCGCCCGCGACACCTTGTTCGGCGGACAGACCAGTCTGAGTCAGAGAGTTTTGAGCATTGACATAAGCCGCGCCCGCGGTCGAACGGCTGGAGCTGACACTGGCGGAAGCGAGCTGGACGAGTAATTGACCAGCCGTGACCGAGTCACCCACTTGCACGAAAACTTTTTGCACATTGGCACTCAGCTCACTCGTCAAAACAGCTGATTTCACAGCCTGAACTTCGCCGGTCGTCGCGATTTCACGCGCCAGCCCGGGCGCGACAAGCACGGTCTGCACCGACGGGACATAAACTTTCGCGGCGGAATCATCGGTCGCTGGCGTCGCCGCGCAGCCCGTCATGATGAGCGCGATGAGACCGAAGCTCACAGCGGATTTCAAGCGAAGATATTTGGGAGAGAACTGCATTTTTCAGGTTTTAACTTAAAAAATAAATTATTCGAAAAGTTTGATAATGGCTTGTTCGTTTTCATCGAGCAACTGGTTCAGTTTTTTGAAAAAATCGAACTGCGCTGCGACCTCCTTTTGCGAGAATTGATTTTCGAGCGACTTCGCCGCCTTATGAAAACGCTGCATCAACCCCTCAACCAATTTGCGCCCCGACGCTGTAATCGCGATGTAGACATTGCGACGATCCACCCCAGCTTGGTGCGCCGAACGCACGACGAAGCCCTGCTTTTCCAGTGATTTGATGCGCTGACTCACATTCGATTTCGTACCGCCCACCAACTTCAAAACTTCAGTCGGCTGCTGCTGATCCCTGAGCATGAGCAAACGCAAAATCCGAAACTGCGTGCCGGTGATTTTGCTCTCGCGGAAGACGCAGCGATTGGCGATGGCGCGCAAGCGCGTGCTCGTCATGATGATGATTTCACTGAGTGCGAATTCGGTCTGACCTGTCTTGGTTGGCATTTTGGTGGACAGCTAAAGATGAAGACCGAAGTTTATTGATAAACTTCTTTACTGTCAAGCACCAGTCGTGGAGCACATAGCACATAACATGGAGCATGGAGCATGAAACATGAAACACACAATTAACTCAAAACTCGAAGCTGGTTTAGATTTGAGCTGAGCAAAATTTCGAATTTTTTCAAGCTTCTGGAGATAATTTTCTAATTTATAATTTTGTAATTTTTAAATAAGTTTTAATTTCTAATTTTTAAAAATTTGGATTTTGGATTTATTTATAAAATTAAAAATTGTAAAAATTTAAAAATTTGCAGACTCCCGCAAGTTCAATTAACCCACCACTTTGCATCGGCACGATTTTAGAAAATCCACTGAATGACTCAAAGACTCAACAACCCTCCGAACCTATTGACCAACTGACCCTAAGCCAAATAACCCATCACCAATCACCCTCCGAACCTAATGGCTCAACCACTCAATGACCTAATGACTCAACGACTTAAAGACTTAAAGGCTTAAATCCATGTTTCTGAGCTTCGAGATTCGCGTAGAAATTTTGGTGCGCCCGGCAGGATTTGAACCTACGACCCCCAGCTCCGCAAGCTGATGCTCTATCCAGCTGAGCTACGGGCGCACAAATAAAATTTTATTTATTTTTCTAAACCCTGAACCCTATAACCTAAACCCTGAACCCTATCCCCTAATTAAGCCGACGGATTTTAGAGCAAAACTTCCGCGACTGCCAACTTTTCGCTAAACTCGCAAGGTAGCCTTTTTAAATGAACGAGCCCAAAAATATTTCCGAAGAGAAAATGCGCCGCGAACGCGCCGCCGCTTTGCGCGCTGCCGGCGTGAATCCTTTCGCTGACCGCTTCGTCAAAACGCACGATCTCACCGCTGCGCGAGCACTGAAAGACGGCACGCCCGCTGTCGCGGTCGCCGGGAGAATTTTGCAGCTGCGCCAGATGGGCAAGCTCGCCTTTTTGAAATTAGCGAGTCTATCCGGCGAATATCAGATTGTGATTCAGGATGGTCAAACGGCGGACTTCGCGCTGTGGGCGAAAAATCTCGACCTCGGCGACATCGTCGGCGCGAGCGGTACGACCTTCACGACGAAGCACGGCGAACCGAGCCTGCTCGTCGCGGAGCTGACAATGTTGACGAAAAGCCTTTCCCCACTGCCTGAGAAATTTCACGGACTCGCTGACATTGAAAAAAAATACCGCGAGCGCCACCTCGACCTCGCGACGAATCGCGAGACGCGCGAGCGCTTTTTGTTTCGTTCGCAGCTGATCAAATCCCTGCGCAGCTTTTTTGAAAATGAAGGCTTCGTCGAAGTCGAGACACCTGTGCTGCAGTCCAAGCCGAGCGGCGCCGTCGCCAAACCTTTTCGCACGCACCACGAAGCGCTGGATTTCGACTGCGTTTTGAGAATCGCGCCCGAGACTTATTTGAAGCGCTGCCTGATTGGCGGCTTCGAGCGCGTTTTCGAATTCGCCCGCTGCTTCCGCAACGAAGGCATCGACCCGACACACCTCCAGGATTTCACGATGCTCGAGCTCTACGCCGGTTATGAGAATTATGAATTTTTGTTGAATCTAGCGGAAAAAATGTTCACCGCGATTGTGAAAATTTTGGGCAAAGAGGAGATTGAATTTGGCGGACAAAAAATTTCACTCAAGGGACCCTTCCCGAGAATCGACCTCGTCGAGGCGATTTCGCGAGAAGCCGGACTCGATCTCGCGACCGCGAGCGACGATGACATTCGCGCGAAAATCAAAGAGCTCAAAATCGAAGTGGCGAATTTGCCGAAACTCGGTCGCGGCAATCTGATCGACGCGCTGTACAAAAAAGTCCTGCGCGAGAAAATCGTGAATCCGACTTTCATCGTCGGTCACCCCGTCGAGCTCTCCCCGCTCTCCCGCCGCAACGACGCGAATCCGCAAAAAGTCGACCGCTTCCAGCTCGTGATCAATGGCTGGGAGGTGATTAACGCCTTCTCAGAATTGACCGACGCCGACGATCAAGCCGAGCGCTTCGCCAAACAACAAAAAGCACGCGACGGCGGTGATCCTGAGGCGATGGAAAATGACGAAGAATTTGTCCGCGCACTGGCGCACGGTATGCCACCCGCGGCCGGTTGGGGCATCGGCATCGATCGCCTCACCGCGCTCCTGACAAATTCGGACAATCTGAAAGATGTAGTGCTATTTCCGCTACTGAAGCCGGAGAAATAAAGGAATTTTGTTTAAAAAAAGTTTTGAGTTTATGTTGTTTTTGGTGAAAAATAGAAATTGGCAAAAAGTAAGATAGTGGACTTGTTTAGACAAAATCCGGCACAACGGAAATCAACGCACAATTTAAAAATTCAAAATGAATAAAAAAAATGGGCAATCAAAGACTCTTTTCGGACAAAATTTAGAAGCTTTCCTTGATTACCTGGAAAGTCTAAAAGAAGTTTTGCCTGCCGTAATGTCAATAATTAGGATAAATCATCAGATAAGCGATAAGCGTTTAGACGACTTTATAGAAAAATATGGAAAGAACATCAAGGTCGCAAAAAAAATTAAAACTTTCTCAATAGCTCCCGAAGACAACCAAAAATTCAAATCATTAAAGAAGCCAAAAGAATTATCAGAAATGGCCTTTAAGGTTATACCTAGAAGCTTATTTAATTCCTTAATAACTCAGTTTGATGTTTTTATTCGCCAAGCAGTAAGACTTATTTTACTCGAGCAGACGGGCATATTAAATTCCTCCGAAAAACAGATTTGTTTTAAAGAGTTATGCGATTTCAATAGCATCGATGAGGCAAAAAATTTTCTTATAGAGAAAGAGATAGACGGAATATTACGCGAAAGTCATGAAGAACACTTTGTTTGGCTCGAAAAAAAACTCGGCATGGTCTTGCGCAAAGACTTAGATATTTGGCCAATATTTGTTGAGCTGACAGAAAGGAGAAACTTATTTACTCATTGTGATGGAGTTGTAAATCCCCAATATATTCGAATATGCGCAAAACATAAATTCGTCTTTACATCTAAACCTAAAATCGGCGATACATTAAGTATTGGGCCGGAATATTTTTACAGCTCATACGATTGCTTAAGGGAAATAGCTGTAAAACTTACCCATGTTGTATGGCGAAAATTATTACCTTCGGAAAATGATATCGCCGACGACAGCCTCAACGAATTGATCTACAACTTAATAAGAAAGGGTGAATATAAAATTGCTGACAGGCTTTTGATATTTGCAACTGAAATCCTAAAACAGCATCCGAGTGAAACAACTTTAAATTGTTTGATAATGAATAAAGCCCTGTCGAAATTACTCGGAGGGGATAAAGATGGGGCTCGCAGAATCGTCGAAAACAAAGACTGGAGCGCTTGCAGCGACGACTTTAAGTTAGGAAAGGAAATCATACTTGGAAACAATAAAAATGTTTTTGAGCTTATGGAAAAAATTGGCCAAAAAGGAGACCTAGTAACAAAAATTGCATACAGAGATTGGCCTCTTTTTTCCCAAATTAAAAAAAGTAAAAAATTCCAAGAGATATTTAAGAATATCTTCAAAGAAGAATACATGGATAAAAAAGAAATCAAAAAAAAGTATCATTTAAAATTAGAGGTAGTTTAAAAAAATAGCAAAATTATCGCCTGAAAATTCATTTGGTTTTGGCGTAGGGAACGCAGATCTGCGTTCCCTACAACGCGCCATCATCGCTTTCCCTACAAACACCATCATCGCGTTCCCTACAAATACCGCAACGCGACCGCAGGTAGGGAACAAAAAATTTTGTTCCCTACAGACCGAGCCTACCAACCGCCGCCCACAATCCGTTTTCTCGCAAAACGATCGGTGAATTTTTCGATTAAAATAAAACCATGCGCGCCTCGTCTCACCCCGACCGCGACCGCAAATTGCCGCGACTGAAAGATTTCGATTACGCGACCGACGGCGCATATTTTGTGACGATCTGCACACACAATCGCGCAAATATTTTTGGCGAGATTCAAAATGACAAAATGGTTTTGAATGAATCAGGTCGGGTCGCCGAGAAATGTTGGCGCGAGATCCCCGACCATTTTCCGAATGCGAAATTGGATGAATTCGTGGTGATGCCAAATCATGTGCATGGGGTGATTTGGATTGAAAATTCGGAAAAAATTACAAAACGCGTAGGGAACGCAGATCTGCGTTCCCTACAAATACCGTGTTCTCCACAAACACAATCACAAAAAATTGATCGAACCAAAATGGCGATTCCAAAAATAATTCACGGATTCAAATCATCGGTCACCCGAATCATCCGCCAACGAAATTCCCAAATTTATTCCGTCTGGCAGAAATCATTTCACGACCATGTCATTCGCGAGGACGACGAATTAAATAACATTCGAGATTACATCTGGCAGAACCCGAGAGATTGGGAAAAGGACGAGGAACGATTGAGAAAATAATTTCATTTTTCAGGGTGTTAAAATCCTGAAGATGGATCGCCTTTCTCTTCTCGGCCGCCGATGGATCTTCCCGCGCGAGTCAGCGAGCGGCGATTTCTTGACGCAGCTAAAGAAAGTACGCGGCATCGATGCTAGTGAAATTCACTCCGGCGCGAAAATGCGCGACCTCACGCGAGCCGCGGCGCGCATCAATCTAGCGATTGAAAAAGGCGAGCGCATTTTGATTGTCGGCGATTACGACGCAGACGGTGTGACAGCGTCGGTGATTCTTTTCAAGGCAATCACGCAGCTCGGCGGCGCGGTCAGCGTGCGCCTGCCCCACCGCATGCGCGACGGTTATGGTTTGAATGCGCAATTTATCGAGGAAGCGAAAACTCTCGGCGTGAAGCTCATCGTGACGGTGGACAATGGTATCTCGGCGGTCGCGGAAGTCGCGCTCGCCAATCAGCTCGGCATCGAGGTGATCATCACCGACCACCACACGCCGCCGCAGGTTTTGCCGCCGGCTTTAGCCATCGTCAATCCGAAGCAAAAAAATTGTACTTATCCAGACAAAAATCTGAGCGGCGCGGCAGTCGCGCTGAAGCTCGCGGAAAATCTAGGCGAGCTGCCGACTGAGCTCAGGAATGAAATGCTCGCACTCGCGGCAATCGGCACACTCGCCGATGTCTGCCCGCTCACGGGTGAAAATCGCGCGCTCGTCGCCGCCGGCCTCGCGGCGCTGCCGAAAATTCGGAATGTGGGTTTGCAGAAAATTTTGGCGAATGCCGGAGTCAAAGGCAAAGTCTCGGCGGATGACATCGGCTTCCGCGTCGCACCGCGGCTGAATGCCGCCGGTCGCCTCGCCGACCCACTGGTCGCGTTTCAGGCTTTGGCGCATGGCGCGGGAGAAAAATTCGCCGACGAACTCGAACGACTGAATCGCGAACGACAGGGTTTCACGGCGAAAATTTTGGCTGAGGTCGAGGAGCAGCTGGGGAAATGCGGCGCCGAAAAAATTCTCGTCGCGAGCGGTGATTTCCACCCCGGCATCATCGGACTCGCCGCCGCGAATCTCGCCGAGAAATATTTTCGCCCGGCGATCGTGATGAGCACGCAAACGGACAATCTCGTCGGCAGCTGTCGCTCCCCCCTCGCGGACTTCGACATCACCGCAGCACTCACCGCCTGCAGCGACCTGCTCGCGAAATTCGGCGGTCACCGCGGCGCAGCGGGCTTCACGCTAGTAGGAAAAAATCAGGCGGAATTCGAAAAACAAATTGCGGCTTTTGCGGAAAAAAATATCGCGACCGTCGCGCTCACGCCGACGCTCGACCTCGATCTGGAAGTCGCGGAAAATATTTTGACGGAAAAATTTTTAAATGAACTGGAAACGCTCGCACCCTTCGGCATGGGCAATGCCGAACCCAATCTGCTCTGGCGCGCTGCTCCGCTCGCGGATATTCGCGCCATCGGCGACGAAGGCAAACATCTGAAAATGCAAGTCGGTGGACAAAAAATCACCGCCATCGCTTTTCGCTTCGGTGAATTCGCAGCCGCGCTGGAAAAACAAAAAACCGCCGACCTGGTTTTCAACTTCGGCGAAAATGTGTGGAATGGCAATCGCGAGCTCCAGCTCCGCATCGTCGACGCACGCTGAAAAACAACAATCGAGAATTTGTAAAAGTCTCAAACTGCTTAATTGAAGCGCATTACTTTACTGAAAAAATAATTTCTTATTTCCTCGGTAAAAAAATGAATGGGGAGAAGGAACTGAATCCTCCTCCCCAAACCGTTTAAATTGTTTGTAAAAAGTCTACCGCGTGGCGCCTCCGCTAATGACAGCGGCTCGCCACCGGAAAACAACTTAGTCAAAACGAAGCTCTGCCCGCAGACCATCCGAAGATATCTGAGGGCAAGAGGTTAAAGTTTTTCGAGCTCGACAAGTAGATCGCCCTCGCCGACTTTTTCGCCAACAGGGCGAACTATCCTTTTTACCTTAGCTGATTCGGTACCTTGATAACAAACAGGCACCTCGTTCTTAGCGATCTCAAGAACGACCAGAGTATCACCCGGTGCGACTGAATCACCGGTTTTTTTGAGGCATTTGTAAATCTTTCCAGGAATGCCATAACTAATCTGCAGCGGATCCTCCTGGTCCGCTTTTTCTATTTTGCGAACATCCCTGACAACAACCTTCAGTTTTAAAAGGTAGGAATTCAGCATTCCTTCGACGGTCCTGGTCCCATCGGCCGGATTGACAGAGGAAACTGTCAGAAGGCGGAATGAATGATCTTCACCGCCAACCTGAAATTCAACCGAATCGCACCCATCAACGATCAGACCCTGGAGAGAGACATGATCGGGTAGCGTCAGGAATGGCATACCGTATTGCCGAATGTTTTCCATGCATCCCGGAAAATCACGGGGAAACAGACGATAAGAAAGGATGTTTTCCAGACTCGGCTCGACCTCATGAGCCTCGAGCTGCATTACAATTTCTTCTTCAGAGACATAAGCAGGCTCAAAAGCAAGATCCGATCTTTTGGCAATCGCGTCCCCCCACTTCTCACCAAACGTAGCTTGGTAAACCCAATCATCAGGATATCCGCCAGGAGGAGTACCCCAGCAGCCAAGCAAGAACTGCTTCAACGAATCCAGCGGCGCAAAAATACGCGCCTTTGCTGCCACCGAGACCCTCTCGGACTGACCATCAATAATCAAATCCATGTTTTCAAGCATGGTCTTTAAACGGCGCAGCCTGGAAAGCTCTTCGTCCTTTACACGATTATATTCGTTGCAAACCGCCGAAGCAGCTTGGGTAATATAAAGCTGCTGCATCGGCGTTACAGCGTGCCCACCCAAAATTAAATTCGATCTTTGAAGGTGGGCATCCACAAATTGTTTGAGATGAGCAATACCCATCTCTTCCAAGTTTGTAGAGATGGAGCTCATTGCCCCCCCAGCTAGTTTGGTGTCCCTAACGCTGTACTTGGGTCCCTTAATCCTGGGGCTCAAATATGCATCATAGAGCGCAAACCAGCCCTGTAAATAATCGTTTAGCGCCGACACAGCCTCCATATTGACTATGGGCTCGTAACCCTGCTCACGCAAAATTGCATCGACTGTCTGAATCGGAGGCTGACCAAAGTTTCTGGTCATCGATTCCAACCCAAGACAAAGCATCTGCACCCCGGCCTTGACGGCCGCAAGACAAACCATTGCCCACATACCACTGGTTTGATGAGTGTGATACCGCATGACAATCCGAGGATACATTTTCACAATTCCAGTGACCAGTTCTGTAATTTCACTAGCCATCCAGTTTCCACTCATATCCTTGAGGTCAAGGATAATCCAGTTAATCACCTCCTCTTCGGTCATGCCGAATTTATCGGCGACATCATTGATTATTTGTCTTACGACCTCGAGATAACCAGAGATCGTAAATCTTTTGCCGTCAGGCCGCGTCATAGTAAGACACGGCATGTAAATAATTTTCTCGCGATGCCGTGCATAGGCTTCGTGGGTTGAGTCAAGAGTCCTCGGATCAACCGAGTCGAAATTCCTGATACAGTCGTTCCCGCTTTGCACAATCATGTCGACCATGTCCGGAATAACCTGCCGCGGTTGCGGATTGAGACCGACAATATTTGTGCTTCGACTCAGCATGACCAGCGGGATACGCTTGACTACCCCTTTCCAAATACGAGCATATTCAAAGGGTGGGCAACCCATAATCCGAGCTGCTTGCTGCGGAGTCGCTCCACCCCAAGTCTCGACCATCGCGACGTTGGTTTGATCCAACAACGGGCCGATTTTGTTAATCAGCCACATTGACAAGAAGTTAGTCGTTTCGCACTGGACAACGTCTCTCATAGTAATTTCGTAAGAGATTCGCCCAGCAGCCGCATTACGGCGAATGTAGTCAATGAACTCAACCGAACCATTATCTTTCAGATCAGGATAATCCCGATGAGAATCGATAACAGCTGGTGGAACCATTGAAGGCACCAAATAAGGACTGTCAAAGCCCCGATGTTTCGTCCCGATAATAGGGCTATACCCCTTGGCTGATGTCTCCATAATATAGCGAGCGATTCGCAACGCTTCAGCATCGCGATCTCGATATGTCAGAAGCTCTTCAAGATTTTCGGATAAAAAATCGACCGAAACTGGCTCTCCTTCGGTAATTTGGCGATTTCTCAGGATCTCGATATCGAGCGGAATGCTCGACGGAAACCCCAAAATTTTATAACTGGAAAGTATTTCAGCTGCTTTTTGGTGAAGCCCCTTCCATGTATCTGCCCTTACCGTTACCATCGCGAACATGGGGTCGAAATCGACCTCACAGGTATGACCAGTTCTAATTGAACTGACCACCCAGGTGTCAGCACTTTGCGATGGCGCTCTATGACTCATTACATAGCCACCCTTGGAATTAAAATTATTCTTTGGATCGAACGCCACACACCTAACGTTGACTGAAAACTCCTTTCTGCCAGCAAGATCGGATCGATCGAAATCAATTCGTCCACCAAAGGAGACAATAACCATCCACTCGATCAAATTAAGCCCTGTCAGAATTTCTGTTGCCCGATGCTCAACCTGGATACGAGTGTTAACTTCCATAAAAACAACCTTGATCTGCCCGTTCGTATCTGAATAAATTAAAAACTCGACCGTGCAAATCCCAGTTAATCCGGCCTGCCGACAAACTTTTTCGGCGTTATTAATCAACGTCATCTTTATCTCTGGTCGATTCTCAATCCAGGGGTGATGTCCCCACTCCAGCTTTTTTTGACCGCCCTTGCCTTTTTGCCGAACCTGCACAGAGCATATCCTGTAATCAACCCCGACCACTTTTCCGAAACCGTCAGCAATAATTTGAACTTCCCCGTGCTGGGGAGAAACAATCTCTTTTTCGAGAATCAAGTCTGGGTTTCCAAACTGCTTTTTGGCATATTCACCCAAAGATTGAAACCCTGCCATCAGATCCTCATCAGAGCCAACAACTTCTTGTCCACGACCACCGCCTCCAAATGCGGCTTTTAACCTTACGGGATAACCGACTTCGTTGGCAGCTCGAACAGCCTCATCCAGGTTCTGTAAAGGTGTAGTTACACCCGGTGAAACCGGAACTCCGGCGTCAACGGCAATTTTCCGCGCCGCTGCTTTGTCACCCAATTTTGTCAGGACTTCGTCTGATTGACCGACCCAAATAATACCGCGTTTTTTGCAACTTGCTTCCATGCCAGGTATCTCAGCTGAGAAACCCCACATAGGAAGAATAGCGACAATATCGTCAGGAATCAGCTTAAAAATTTCTTCGAACTGAACATAGGACAGCTCGCCTACATTCACAACACGATCTGCGATGGTCGTGAAATAGGTGTTAGCCCGTACATCTTCATCATTCGCCAAAACAGCGACCTTGATCCCCAACTCACGAAGACGCTGAATTGCAATCACTGCAGCGACATCCCGGTTCCAGACAAGGAACCAGGGTTGATGCTCCGCAAGGAGCGCTTTGATCTCCTCTTTTGAAGCACCGCCATTGCCCAGATTTCTCTGGACATACCTTAGCCAAAATTTTGTTTTTCTGTTCTCCATGGATTCTCCTTTTTCTAGGCCTAGAAAATTTTTCACCAAACCACAAGTGTGCGCACACCTGTGGAAAACCATATCAGCGAATCGGACCACCCGACTCGCCGAAATCTAAACACTGACAAGACACCAAAACAAAGTGCCTCTCTCCATCTCACGACATTTCGAGAAACAAAGAGAGACACTTCGCAGAAGCGTCTCTTTCACTGAACTATTTCCAAACGGCCACTAAAAAATTCTTCCAAGCCTCTTCTTGTAGCAATTCGAGCATAACCGTCATCATTTACTCCGAAAAATTTGCCACTCACGACTTCGCCATTTGAATCATCATGCAAGCGAGCTGGCTGATACTTGCCGACCAACTGATCATTGTACGCATGAATGATTTCTTGTCGATTACCAAGTCGCACTTGCAAAAATTGCTTAGCCAAGTGCTGCAATAAAACATCAGTCACTTCGGCTAGAGAAAATTCTTGTTGAGTTTTTTTTCGTAGAGTAGTGACTCCGGTCACGAATTGATCCAAGTCAGCGGCTGCGGGGAAGGTGTTGAGATTGAGCCCGATACCAATATTCGCTAGTCTAGATGAAATATTTACTGGAATTACACGCGTCAGAATTCCAGCAATTTTATCGTAGCCTTTCCCATTTTTCACCAAAATATCATTCACCCATTTGATGCCGCTTTGCTTTACTCCGAAACTGCCAACCGTCGCATTGCCTGCCAAGGCAGCGATTACCGTGCTGAGACGCAATTCTTCTTCTGTTCCAGCGACCAAAACATTGGCGTGCAAATTACCTCGCTTGGAAACCCAGCTTCTGCCATTTTGTCCCAAACCTTTAGTTTGCTCCAAGGCGATTAAAGCATCACCAGCATTCATCTGCCCCGCCTTCGCCAAATCATCGACCAAATCCATGGTCGTCGGCACACTGTCTAGCACTATCAGTCTCCTACCAAATTCTCGTTTATTGGCATCGAGACCATAGCCTAGTAATTTTCGGTTAGTTCGAATCAAAGCTGCGAGCCGAGAATCAACCTCTCTGCTCGCCCCGATTTGGAAGCCTAATTTTTCTAATTCTTGTAATGGCACATCAGAAATAAGTTCAGCCTGTTTAGGCTTTTTTCCCATATAAAAAATTAAATTAAAAAATTTGTTTTCTTGGCTTTTATTTCCCGAAATGTCAAAGGACGACATTACAAATCGGAAGTTGCAGATTTTAACAAATATTTTATATTATTAGCAAATCTTCATGATTCGAAATCATTGAGGCAAAACTGATCAAAAGCAGTGTGCAAACTAGCCTCCTTCGTCGTGTAGGAAATCAATGCCTAATCAAGCTTCGTGCCAAAATCAGGCACACTGGGCAAATATCTGCCTGCGGAGCTGCAACCTGATTGCCCTCCGAATTAATTTCGTTTGAAATTCACTGAAATATATTTCAATTGATTTTAGTCAAAGACAACCAAAATTTAAACCACAAAAAAACTCCGGATTTACCGTGCTATTGAACTAATCAAATAATCAAAACTCCTAGGATCGATTTTCGTAAGGATATTCGCCTTGCTCTATTTGTGGCTTTGGCAGATTCTTTTTTAATCTCGCTTCTGCTACTTCTGCCGCAAGTACGGACCCAAGAACCAAGACTATTTCTTCTCTATCACCACCTGCCGACTCTCTTAGTAGGTTTTCCATATTAAGGGGGTTAAAAAATTAAGGTTCGATTTTATCAAACACAATGCTTAATTTTCAAATTCACGCCCCGAGCATCTTGACGAGATCGACGACGCGCGCGGAGTAACCCCATTCGTTGTCGTACCACGACAAAATCTTAAGTAATTTTCCGTCAACAATTTTCGTATTTTCCGCATCGACAATCGACGAACGCGTATCGCCGCGGAAATCAATCGAGACGAGCGGCTCGCGCGAAATCCCGAGAATTCCCGCCATTTTGCCTTTGGAACTTTTTTCAATCGCCGCATTCACCGCTTCCGCCGTCGTCGCTTTTTCGAGCTCGACCGTGAGATCGACGAGCGACACGACTGCCGTCGGCACACGCAAACTCACGCCGGAAAATTTATTTGCCAGCTCCGGAATCACGCGACCGAGCGCGGATGAAACTCCGGTCTTGGTCGGCACAATCGAAGGAATGAAGCTGCGCGCGCGACGAAAATCACCGCCTGAATTATCGAGAATGTTTTGGTTGCCCGTGACAGAGTGCACGGTGGAAAGCTGCGCGCGGCGAATGCCGAAATTTTCGTGAATGACTTTGGCGAGTGGCGCGAGGCAATTCGTCGTGCAGCTCGCATTCGAGACGATCTTCGAACTCGGATCGAATTCGGAATCATTTACGCCGACGACGAAAGTCGGAATACGAATGTCGTTGCAGGGCGCCGTCACCAGCACTTTGCGCGCACCGGCTTCGAGGTGGAGCGCCGCGCCAGAATAATCGGTGAGTCGTCCGGTCGCCTCGATCACGACATCGACAGCGAAATCCTGCCAAGAAAAATCCTTGCCCGGATCACCGGCGAGCACGGCAATCTCCGCGCCATTGACTTTGAAAAGATTTTTTTCAGCCGAAATCTCCGCCGCGCATTTGCCGTAAATCGAATCGTATTTGAGTAAATGCGCGTGCATCGCCGCATCAGCGCGCGAATTGACCGCGACGATTTCGATTGCAGCATCGCCCAGCGCTTGGCGGTGAAAACAGCGGCCAATCCTGCCGTAGCCATTGATTGCGACGCGAATTGGTTTGGAATTCATCGTGCGAAGATTTTAGCAGAGCCGCAAATAGATTTGTTAAAATACGGCTAAACATATTCTACTAACTACCAAAAATTTGAAAGATTGTCCGGCTTGTGGCGAAAAAATCAAAGACGATGCGCTGAAGTGCAAATTTTGCAGCGTCGATTTAAATTTGCGGAAATGTCCCTGGTGCGCGGAAATCATCGAGAAGAATGCGAAAAAATGTAAGCACTGCAAAAGCTTCGTCGCCAAATTGAATTGCACGAGCTGCGGTGATGCCGTCGAGATTGCCGAAATGCGCTGCCCGAATTGCGTCGCCAAAATGGTCGTGGCAGAAGTCGAACAGCGTGTCGCCGCCGAACGACGCAAACTCGATTTGAAAAATTGGCTGATTTTGGCAGTGCTCGTCGCACTCGGCGCCTTCGCCCTCTCGGAAATTTTTTAGAAAAAAATCCGCTAACACTAACACTACCCGCTAACACTAACACTACCCACTAACACTACCAACTAACACTACCCGCTATTTGTGGTATTTTTTTCCGGCAAGAATGGTGAAGGCACGGTAAATTTGTTCAAGCAAAATCACACGAAAAAGCTCGTGCGGGAAAGTCATTGGCGAAAAGGAAATTTTCAAATCCGCCCGCGCCAAGACTTCGACACCAAGACCAGACGAACCACCAATCACGCAAACGACTTTTTTGGCAGTGTCGCGCGCTCCGCGGAAAATCTCCGCGAAGTCTTCGGAGCTCAAGCTGCGACCACCCGGATCGCAAGCCAGCACGAAATCGTCAGGTGAAATTTTGGCGAGCAATTTCTCCGCTTCAATCTTTTTCGCCTTTTCCGCAAGCGAATTTTCATCGGCTGGCGCGAGCAAGATAATCTCGATTTCAGCGAAATTCTGCAGGCGTTTGAAAAAATCAGCTTCCGCCGCTGCCGCCCAATTTTGGGGTTTTTTCGCGATTGCCAAAATCCGGATTTTCACGGGAAGATTTTAATTGAATTCAAAAAAAGTTTTGCTAAAATTCTCGGCACGCGGATGTAGCTCAGTTGGCTAGAGCGCCACCTTGCCAAGGTGGAGGTCGCCGGTTCGAACCCGGTCATCCGCTCCAACTTCACAGAGCGCAGGTCGTCCCGCCCAGGCGGGATCATCCGCTCCATTTCTCGCAATCTTTGATGCTCACTTCCACCACCCGCAAAATCTCAAATTTCGTGAGTAAGGCTGAGTTTGAGGAAATCAAAAAGTTTGCCGCGGATAAGGCGACACCTTTTTTGATTATCAATCTGGAAAAAATCGCGCAGAACTACGACGAGCTCCACGAGAATTTCCCTACGGCGGCGATTTATTACGCGATTAAGGCCAATCCCAATCCGCGCGTGATTAAGCTGCTCCACAAAAAGGGGTCAAATTTTGATGCGGCGACGATTTTTGAAATTGATAAATTACTCGACCTCGGCGTGTCAGCCGACCGAATCAGCTTCGGCAACACGATCAAAAAAGAAGCCGACATTGAATCAGCTTACAAAAAGGGCGTACGGATTTTCGTGACGGATTCACTCTCAGATTTGCGGAAGATTGCCCGTCGCGCCCCCGGATCAAAAATCTTTTTCCGGCTCATCACGGAGGGCAGCGGTGCAGACTGGCCACTCTCGCGGAAATTCGGCGCGCACCCCGACATGATTTATGACCTGATTATCGAAGCGAAAAAACGCAAACTCGATCCTTACGGTATTTCCTTCCATGTCGGCTCGCAGCAACGCCACATCGGTCAGTGGGACAACGCCATCGGACAGGTCAAACAGATTTTCGGTTTGGCGAAACACGAGGGCGTGAATTTGCGCGCGATTAATTTGGGCGGCGGCTTCCCGTCTAAATATCTACAGCCGGCGCAAAATCTCAAAATTTACGCCCGAGAAATCAAGCGTTTTTTGAAGAAAAATTTTGGCGCGAATATGCCGGAAATTTTTGTCGAGCCGGGTCGCTCGATTGTCGGCGATGCCGGCGTGATTGTGAGCGAGATTGTTACAATCGCGAAAAAATCAGCGACCAGCGAAACCGAGTGGGTTTTTCTCGATGTCGGGAAATTCGGCGGACTAATCGAGACGACGGACGAGGCGATTAAATATCCGATCTTCACCGAAAGACACTCGCGTGACTTGCGCGAAGTGATTCTCGCCGGTCCGACCTGCGACAGCGTCGATGTCTTGTACGAGAATTTCAAATACACACTCCCGAAAAAAAGCCGCGAAGGCGACCGCATTTATATTTTCTCGACTGGCGCTTACACGACCTCATACAGCTCGATTGAATTCAACGGTATCCCTCCGCTGCGTGAGTATATTCTGAAGCATGAAGCAGAATAGCTTGTTCCATGTTCCATGTTCCATGTTCCATGTTCCATGTTCCATGTTCCATGTTCCATAAATTACGAGACTGGAAAATTCGAAAATTCATCGCCGCCCAAATCTAAATTAGTTTTGGGATTCAGGTTTTGCGTCATTGAAAAAAATAAAAAAACATGTTAAAATACCGAGAAACTAATATAAAAATGACCATCCCAAAAACAGAAATTGCTGCGCTGCAAAAATATGTGCGCGCGACTAATTATCTCGCCGTCGCTCAGATTTATTTGCGTGATAATTTTTTGCTGGAGCGCGAATTGCAATCGAGTGACATCAAGGCGCGCCTGCTCGGTCACTGGGGCACCTGCCCGGGGATTAATTTTGTTTATGCGAATGTGAATCGCCTGATTCAAAAAACGAACGCCGATTTTCTTTTCATCGCCGGTCCTGGTCACGGCTTCCCTGCCGTCCAAGCGAATCTTTTTTTGGAAAAATCGCTCGCGCATTTTTATCCGGAGAAAATTCCGTTTACGCACAAAGGTCTTGCCGAAATTTGCGGAAAATTCTCTGCGCCCTACGGCTACCCGAGCCATTCGAATCCCGCCGCACCCGGCACGATCCTCGAGGGCGGCGAGCTCGGCTACTCACTCTCGGTCGCTTTCGGCAGCGTACTGGATAATCCGAATTTAGTGACGGTCTGTCTCGTCGGTGACGGCGAAGCGGAGACCGGACCACTCGCGGCGGCGTGGAATTGCAACAAACTTTTGTCACCGCGCGAGAATGGCGCCGTCTTGCCAATCGTCCATGTGAACGGTTACAAAATTTCCGGACCGACAGTGCTCGGGAGAATGAGCGATGCAGAAATTCGAAAATTTTTCACCGGACTAGGCTACGCGCCGCACTTCGTCACTGGTCACGCTGAAAAAGTTTATGCAAAAATGGCGCACGAAATGGATGCCGCCCTGGCGGAAATTCGCGCAATTCAAAAGTCAGCGCGCAGTGGCAAAGCAGTCGTGAAGCCGAGGTGGCCAGTCGTGATTTTGCGCACGCCGAAAGGCTGGACTGGAGTGAAATCCGACGGCGCGAAGAAATTGGAGAGCAACTGCCTCTCGCACCAAGTCGTGATTGAAGATGTCCGCGAGAATCCAGAGAATTTGCGGAAGCTGGAAAAATGGCTGCAATCCTACCGTTTCGCCGAGCTCATCCAAGTCCTGCCGAGCGGAAAATTAAAGCTTGATTCCGCCATCGCGAAATTGATTCCCCGCCTCGGCAAAAGTTGCGGGACGCAAAAATTCGCGCGCGGTGGCGAAGTGGTGAAGAATTTGAAATTACCGCGACTTGAAAAATTCGCGGTAGCAATCAAAGCGCGCGGCGTAACGCAAAAAAGTGCGATGGCCGTCGGCGGCGAATTTTTGGCGCAGGTCTTCGCGACAAACAAAAAAAACATCCGCCTCTTTTCACCGGACGAAACTTATTCGAATCGACTCGAAGCAATTTTTCGCGTGACGAAAAGAAGCTGGCAATGGCCACTCGAAAAATGGGATCGCGACTTCGCGCGCGAGGGTCGCGTGATGGAATTACTTTCGGAGCATACGCTTTTCGGCATGTTGCACGGCTATGTCGCGACCGGTCGCCACGGTTTTTTCGCGAGCTACGAAGCATTTACGCAAATCGTCGCGAGTATGGCTGACCAATTTTGCAAATTCGTGAAAGCTTCGCACGGCGTGAAATTTCGCCCGCCCCTGCCCGCATTAAATTTAATTCTGACTTCGCTCTTGGAACGCCAAGACCACAACGGTTTCTCGCACCAGAATCCTTCGCTACTTTCGAGCATGCTCGAGAAAGACGGGAATTTGATTTCCGCCTTTCTGCCGCCCGATGCGAATTCGCTGCTCGCCACGCTGGAAGAAACTTTGCGTTCGCGCAACAAATTGAACTTGATTGTCGTCGGCAAAAAAGATTTACCGCAGTGGCTCACGCTGCCCGAAGCGCGACGGCAAATGCGCGCTGGCATCATGGAGTGGAAATTCTTGAGCGACCGTAATCCGCAAATTGTGTTGGCAGCAAGTGGTGACTACGCGACGAATGAGTCGCTCGCCGCACTGAAAATTTTGCGCGAGCTTTTGCCGCAAATTCGGCTGCGCTTCGTGAATGTCAGTGAGCTGACCGCGCTCGGTGTCGGCGATCCGACGACCGCGACAAATTCGAAATTCTTGGACCGATTTTTCACGACTGACAAAAATGTGATTTTTAATTTCCACGGCTATCCGCACACAATCAAAAAACTGCTGTTCGATTATTCCGGCAGTCATCGTGTGAAAATTAATGGCTACGAAGAAGAAGGCTCGACCACCACGCCGCTCGATCTCGAAGTCCGCAACCGCACTTCGCGCTTCCACACCGCGCTCGACGCAGCCGAAAAATTGTGCGCGCAGAAAGATATTTCCCGCGTGCAATTTAATTTGATTAAAAAAATCATCGCCAAGAAAATTCGCACGCACCATGAATTCATAATGAAAAATGGAGTCGATCCAATCGAAATCGAAAACTGGGTGAATGATTCTAAAAAATAACAACCTAAACCCTAAACCCTATCCCCTAATTGAAAATCCTCGCACTCAATCCCGGATCCGCGACGCTAAAATGCGCTTTTTTTGAGGACGAAAAAAAGTTGGCGGAATTCACCGCGCCAAATCGCGACCACGCGCTCGCGGAAATTTTGCGGAAATTGAAAATCAAAAATGTTGATGAAATCGATCTTTTCGGAATTCGCATCGTGCACGGCGGCGAAATTTTCAGTGAACCAAAATTACTCGGCGCGCGCGAACTGCGCCAGCTGGAAAAGCTGATTGCGCTCGCGCCACTGCACAATCGTCCCGCCGTGCAGCTCGTCAAAATGATTCGCGCCGAATTACCGCGCGCGAAAATTGTCGGCGTCTTCGACACCAATTTTCACCGCACGCTGCCACTCGTCGCGCGCACACTGCCAATCGCAAAAAAAATCGCCGCAAAATTTGGCATCCGCAAATTCGGCTTCCACGGCATCGCCTGCGAAAACATTCTGCGCCAATTGCGTGAGCGCGGGAAAGTACCAGCGCGGATTTTGATTTGCCACCTCGGCGGCGGCGCTTCGGTCACGGCAGTGCAGAATGGAAAATCCGTCGAGACTTCGATGGCATTCACACCCGCTGCCGGACTGCCAATGCTCACTCGCGCCGGCGATCTCGACCCGGGCGTGTTTGAATTTTTGGTCGAGCAAATGAAAGTTTCACCCAAAAAAGTTTTACAGATTCTGAACGAAGAGTCGGGAATTTTCGGACTCACGGGCGAAAAAGATTTCGCGAAAGTCGTGCGCGAAGCGAAGAAAAATCCCGACTACGAATTGGCAGTCGAGATTTTCGTGCAGCGCGTCGTCGAGCAAATTTTCGCTTTTGCGGGAATTTTGGGCGGCGTCGATCTGCTCGTTTTCTCGGGCGGCATCGGCAGCGGCAGCGCGGTGATTCGCCGAAAAATCGGAGCGAAATTAAAACTCTTGAAGATTAAAAAAACCGCCGTCATCCGCGCGGACGAGCTCGCGGAAATCGCACTGCAAATTTTGGAGGCACAAAAAAGAGGGCACTAGGCCCTCTTTTCTTTTGAAACGAAAAAATTATCTTTTGTTCGCTTCGAAACACTCGCGGCAGTAAACCGGTCGGTCTCCGCTCGGAACGAACGGAACTTCGGTTTCCTTGCCACAACCAGCGCAGGTCACTTTCGTGAACTGGCGACCGGCTGCTTTCTTGGCAGCGCGGCACTCTGGGCAGCGTTTCGGCGGAGTGAAGCCTTTTTCCTCGTAGAACTCCTGCTCGCCTGCGGTAAAGATGAAATCTTTGCCACATTCCTCACAATGGAGGGATTTGTCGCCGCCAGCGGCGGATGTTGTCTGATCGTCAGACATTGTAAAGGGGGTTAAAACTTTCCGTTGAAATGGCGAATGGAAAGTTAGAACCCTCCGTCGAACCGATTTTCCGGAAATTACTGATATTCTAAACTTTTATTTAGGAAAAGCAAATTTTTTTCGTGTAAAATCCGCCCGATGAAATCAACTCGTGAAGGCTTCGGTGACGGCTTGCTCGACATTGCGGAAAAAATTCCGGCAGTCGTGGTCGTGGATGCCGATTTACGCCACTCGGTCCAGACGCTGAAATTCGCGGAAAAGTATCCGGCGCGCGCTTGGAATGTCGGCATCGCCGAGCAAAATCTGGTCGGCGTCGCGGCTGGTCTCGCGCACGGCGGCAAGATTCCCTTTGCCGCGACTTTCGCCGCTTTCTTGACCGGACTCGGCTACAACCAGATTCGTCAGTCGGTCTGCTATTCCGGAAACAATGTGAAACTCGTCGGCAGCCACGCCGGAATTTTGACCGGCGAGGATGGCGCGACCCACCAAGCACTCGAAGATTTGAGTCTCATGCGCGGCCTGCCCGGTTTGCGAGTTTATTGCCCGGCGGATTATTTCGAAGCACGCGCAATGACGCGTGCCATCGCCGCGGAGCAATCTCCCTGCTACCTCCGACTCGGACGACAAAAAGTTCCCTTCGTTTATGATGAGAAATTTGAAGCTAATTTGGGCAAGGCTGATATTTTGCGCGAAGGTAATGACGGCGTAATTTTCGCCATCGGCACGGAAGTACCCTTCGCACTCGCCGCGGCAGAAAGTTTGAAATCGCAGGGCAAAAATCTGACTGTCGTGAATGTTTCGACACTCGCCCCGCTCGACGCGGCGACAATCCTCCCGCTGCTCCAAAAATTCCAAAAGGTTTTCACTGCCGAAGATCACTCAGTGATCGGTGGACTCGGCAGCGCGATTGCCGAGCTCATCGCGGAGAATAATTGTGACTGCAAACTTACCCGCATCGGTATGACCGGCTTCGGCGAGAGTGGCACTAGTGAGGATTTGCTGAGAAAATACGGACTGGACGCCGACGGTCTCGCGCAAAAAATTTCCACTAAAATTTAGAATATGTTTCGACGCAAAAAGAAATCCCAAATACCGGCAGCCTTGGTCATCTCCGGCTTGGCACTTTTCATCACGGCGGGCGCATATGTCATCGTCAAGCTCGATGCCGTGAAGCAACGCCCGCAGGAGTTGCCGCTCGTGGAACTTGACGCGACGACAAACGCGACAGAGGAAAATTCCAATCAGTCCTTCGTTTATTTTACGCAGAACACGACCGATGCAGTTTCGACGGACCAACGCAATTGGCGCGATGCCGAGACGGTACTGATGAAATATTTCGAAGAAATTAATGCCGGCAATTACACAGCCGCCGTCGCCCTGCGCACCACTGAATTTTTGGCGAGCAGCCCTGAGGCCTACGCCGCGCAGCTTGAGAATTCGATGAAGAATGATATTTCTGGGAAATTAAAAATCACTGAGATTGAACGGATTCCGAATGAAAGCAAACTTACAACTAAGTATTTCCGTTTCCGCAAAGACGCGGTGTGGAGCTTCGACGGCACGACCCATTCCGAGATTCGCAAAGCGGCGGTCGTCCTGCGCGACGGCAAGTGGACGATTGATCTTTTTGAAATCGAGCGGAAGTTCTAATTTTCTGACAATTTCTCCTCGACAAATTGGAGAATGTTTTTTTTGAAATTGACGATATCAAATCGTTCCGCGTTTTTGACGATTGATTTCTTGACCCAGCGCTTCGCGCTCGCCCGCTGCAGCGCGTCGGCCAAGCTCGAGACTGTCTGCTCAGCGAAAAAAATTCCGGAATGATTCGGGCGCACAGTCTCGCACGCGCCACCACCGCGAAAGGCGACGACCGGGCGACCGGAAGCTTGCACCTCGACCGCAGTCAGTCCGAAGTCTTCGACCTGCGGAAATATAAGAGCACGACATTCCCGGTACATGCGCTGCAAAATTTCCTCCGAAACTTTGCCAAAAAATTGCACCGTCGGACCAGCCATCGCCCGCAGCTTCTTTTCCTCCGGGCCAACTCCGACGACGCGTAATTTCACGCCCAAAACATTCGCCGCCTGAATCGCGAGGTCGAAGCGTTTATAGGGAATCAGTCGACCCACCGCGAGAAAATAATTCTTGGCTTTTTCCTCGCTCGGCGAAAAACTTTTGGTCTCGACTGGCGGATAAATCACAGAGGAATCGCGCTGGTAATATTTTTGAATGCGCTTGCTTACGAATTCGGAATTCGCCAAAAAGTAATCGACCCGATCCGCCGCGACGCGATCCCAAATGCGCATTTTCATCAGCTGGCGCGGAATCATTTTGCGCGCGAGCCAGTTGAAATTATTTTCGTGCAAACGCAGATATTCGTGCGAACCGTCCCAGAGCGCGCGATTCGGATTGTGGCAATAGCAAATGTGCAGCGTCTCCGGCTTCGTAATCACGCCCTTGGCGCAGCCCGACGAAGAGTCCGAGATCACGAGATCAAATTCGGACAAATCGAATGACTCGACCGCCGCCGGCATGAAAGGAAAAAACAGGCGGTGGTGTTTTTTGGCAAACGGAATTTTTTGCAGATAACTCGTGCGCACATCCGCCTCGGCAAACATCGGTAAATTCTCCGGACGAAAGAAACTCGTGAAAATCGGCGCATCCGGAAAAATCTCATGCAGTGCGAGTAGCACGCGCTCCGCACCGCCGAAGTCGGTGAGCCAGTCATGGACGAGCGCGACACGGATTTTTTGAGAGTGCATTTTGAGGAATTTTAACATTCCTCAAAAAAATTACTCCCCATCTACTCTTGCTTGACGATATTTTTCGTCAATCTTTCTAAGCGCATCATCAAGCAACTTTCTCTCTCTCGAGACTGATAGTGGAAGTTGTTTTGGGTTATTGTCAGGATGTAAATTATCTCTCTGAATAAAAAATACATCTGAGACTCTCTTTGACGATCCTCCCTGTGATTTGTCTAAGCTACCCATCTTAAAATTTTAAAACCAGATTTTACCACCAAAAAACCAATCTGTCCCAACAGCCTGAATCAAATTATTCTTCAACGCGCAGCACGACTGTTTTGCCATTCACGCATTTCAGCTGATTGATTTCTTCGACCGCTTTACGGACGCGCAGTTCGGAATTTTTGTGCAGCAAAATCACGAGCGGCACCTCGCGTTTAAATTCATTCAGATCAAGCTGCAAAATGTCGCGAATGCTGAGCTCGTATTTCGCCAGCACATTTGAGATGTCGCGAATCACACCCGCCACATCCTTCACTGCGAAGCGCAGATAAAATTCGCTCTCAATCGCGTCGATTTTTTTGATTGGAAATTTTTGGAGCAATTTCTCCGGCATGCCGCGACTCGGAATCTGCGAACCGCGCGCCGCCTCGATGATATCGCCGACCACCGCCGTCGCCGTCGGCAGCGAGCCCGCACCCGGACCCGAGAGAATGATTTGACCGAGATTTTGACCATGTACCGCAATCGCATTCGTCACACCGTCAATCTTCGCGAGCGGCGAGTCAATCGGCAAGAGTGTCGGGTTCACGCGAATCTCGATTTCACCATTTTCTTTTTTCGCGATTGCGATGAGTTTGATTTTGCGATTCAGACGACGCGCGAATTCGAAGTCAGCGGCGGATAATTTCGTAATGCCTTCGATGTGAATTTTGGAAAAATCGATCTTCGCACCAAAAGCAATCGAAGCCAGCAACGCGATTTTGTGCGCCGTATCTCCGCCCTCGATGTCGAGCGTCGGGTCAGCCTCAGCGAAGCCGCGCTGCTGCGCGTCCGCGAGAACTTCGGCAAACTCGCCACCTTCATTCGCCAATTTCGTGAGAATGAAATTACAAGTCCCGTTCAGAATGCCGAAAATCTTTTCAATCTTCTCACTGGCGAGATCAGTCTTGAGCGTGCGCACGATTGGAATCGCGCCACCGACCGCCGCCTCGAAAAGCAAAAGTTTGCCTTGCTTCTCGGCCAGTGCGAAAAGCGGCTCGCCTTTTTCGGAAAGCAGCGCCTTGTTCGCTGTCACGACATGCTTGCCGTGGCTTAAAGCAGTTTCGATGAATTTCGCGGCGATGCCTGTGCCACCGACCGTCTCGACGATGATGTCGATCTGCGGATCAGCGCAGACTGCGAAGCCGTCAGTCGTGAGAATTTTCTTGTCCACTTTGACTCCGCGGTCGCTTTTCAAATCGAGGTCCGCAATCGCCGCCAGCTCAATCTTGCGACCAACTCGTTTTTCAATTTCAGCGGAATTTTTTTGCAAAACTTTGACGACACCCGAGCCGACGACGCCGAAACCGAGCAGACCGACTCGAATCGTGGAACATGAAGTTTGAAGCATGGAACAAAAAAATTAAGGCTCAACACCTTTAATTTTACCCCAAAAAAATCGAAGTTTCGATTTATGTAAATGCTAAAATCATAGCCATGAAAGAATTATGTAGCTCACTTGCGGATTGGTGGAAAGAAAAAACAACGAGCCCATTTTACGGGACTTTTTTTATGGCCTTGGTTTTTTGGAACTGGAAAATATTTTATGTTTTGTTTTTTGAAGATGCCGCAATAATCGGAGAACCAAAAATCAAATATGTTTCGGAAAATTATTTATCATTTTTATCTCATTTTAATTTCTGTCTTTGGAAGCCACTTTGTGTTTATCCGACCATAAATATTTTAGATTGGATTTTCATGATTCTTTTTCATTTAGTACCACCATTCGGAATTGCTCTTCTTCTGATTTGGATTTTCCCAAAATTTACGAACAAGCTGCATAATAAAAGTTTAGATTTTCATTTCGAGAGACAGTCCGCGTTTCGGAATAAAACTATCGAATTTGAAAAAGAAGAATCAAAAGGACTAAAAGAAATTAAAAAAGAAGTTGAGAAGCAAGCCGACACCCAAAAAGAAATTTCCGCGACAAAAACAAAAATAAAAGAATCAAAAACCCCAGAACAAATCTGGGATGGAGAATTTGAAAAATTAAAAGACAATTCCCTGTTTTCTAATTTTGGAAAACTAAAAGACTGTATTTATAGAAATTCAGGATATTGTTCTGAATCCTATAAAGATGTAATTCCATTCTTTCATGTAAATGAAATTGTTGAATATAAAAAGAACAAAGAAAATACTATTGAGCTAACAGAAAAAGGAAAATATTTTATGAAAAAATATTTGGGCTAAATTCCGGGAACTGGAAAGTCAGCTGCTAGTACCTCGACTTCTTTCTTGATTTTGGCGAGCTCGTCGGCGTTGGCGAAATTCTGTGCGACACGATCAATCCACTCGGCAATTTTCACCATCTCCGCCTCCCCCATTCCGCGCGTCGTGATCGCCGCCGTCCCGAGTCGCACGCCGCTTGGTTTCATCGGCGGGTTCGGATCGTTCGGAATTGTCGAAGCGCTGGCGGAAATTCCGGCGCGGTCGAGCGCATCGGTGAATTCTTTGCCGCCGACATTTTTATTTTGCAAATCGACAACCATGAGGTGATTGTCCGTCCCATCGGAAATAATTTTGAAACCTTTGGCAATCAATTGCGTCGCCAGAGTTTGCGCGTTTTGAATAACTTTTTTCGCGTACTCGGAAAACTCTGGCTGCAAAGCTTCGCCGAGCGCGACTGCAATCGCCGCGATGACATGCTCGTGCGGTCCACCCTGCAAGCCCGGGAAAACCGAGCGATTGATTTTCTTCGCAATTTCCTCGGTCTTCGAAAAAATGAGTGCGCCGCGTGGTCCGCGCAAAGTTTTGTGTGTCGTCGTCGTGACGACATCGAAGCCCGCTTCGATCGGCGAAGCAATCGCCCTGCCGGCAATCAGCCCAGCGACATGCGCGATGTCCGCGAAAGTCAGTGCGCCGATTTCGTCCGCGATTTGTTTGAAACGCACCCAGTCGAAATCACGCGAGTAAGCTGAAAATCCAGCCACAATCATTTTGGGTTTGTGCTCTTTCGCCAATCTTTCCACCTCGTCCATCTCGACGCGACCAGTCTCAGGATTCACACCGTACTGCACGAAATTGTAAGTTTTGCCCGTGAAATTAATCGGATGACCGTGTGACAGATGTCCGCCGTGATCGAGCTTCAATCCGAGAATCGTGTCGCCCGGCTGCACCAGCGCGAAGTAGACCGCGAGATTCGCGGGCGAACCGGACAAGGCTTGGACATTTGCGAAGTTCGCGCCAAAAAGTTTTTTCGCGCGCTCGATGGCGAGACTCTCGACCGAATCGACGACTTCATTGCCCGCGTAATATCTTTTGCCTGGATAGCCTTCGGAGTATTTGTTATTCAGCACCGAAGCCATCGTCTCGAGCACCGCCGCCGAAGCGTAGTTTTCCGAAGCGATCAGCTCCAGTCCGGACTTCTGACGAGCTTCCTCAGCGCGCAACAATTCCAAAACTTGCGGGTCGACCGTTGGCAGAAATTTGTAATCCATCTTTTAGGGAATTAAAAAAGCTTGGCAAGTGTAATGAAAACCTGTAAAATTTTCCACTAACATTTCTTCTTAATTATGAAAGAAGCAGCTAAGCCGCCTTACGAAGTTGACCGAATGCAAATCCGTTCTCTTGTTGAGGAGGTGGACAAATGGAAAGAAAAAAGTCCTAAAGTAACACTCGAAATCATTCGACTCTTAGAAGAGGGTGTCAGGAGGTGGCAGAGGGTAAAACTTTCCTGGAATTTAGTTGAAGCTTTTGTCGATGATGTTTGCACTGACCCAGAAAGCAAAGATGATCGCAGTCCGTATTGCCGAGAAAATATTCGCGCCATCTTTGAAGATCTCGAAGAACCAATCGGCTTCTAAAAAAATCTATTTCTCTACTCGTAAAATTTTCCACCTTATTTTCTAATTTTTTATTTATAAATGTCTAAAGATATTTCTCTGCACGATAAGGAAGCCGCAACAGCTGATTACGAAATCCTGGCGACACAAGTGCGCTTTTTGATTGAATTAATCAAAAACTGGAAAGTCGAACGCAATGAATCCAGAGACGCAATAGTCGGGATTATGGAAACAAGCCTGAGTGAAAAGCGAAAAGCTTATATTCCACGAGAATTAGTTGAACAATTTATTGACGAACGAGTCGCCGCGCTGGAGAAAATTAACTCGGATAATATAGACAACGACATACGCCAAACCATGCGGAGAATATTTTCAGAATCAAATAGGCGCCTGCCATATAAAAAACCAAGAGGCGAAATCGATTCCAATCTCCTGGCGGCACTCAGAGATAATCTACCCAGAGATCTTCTTAAAAAATACAAGAAGCTTTTAGCCTAAGCGTAAAACGACCGAGCTACGCCGCAAATTCGAAGCTTGCGGTTTATGGTCGGAAAAAATTTACAATCCATTGTTTTCGGAATTAAAAAAGCTTGGCAGACGCAATGAAAATCTATAAAATTCTCCACCTTTAAAAATCATTTGCAATGGAAAGAAGACTTACGGCAAGAAAAACCCGGCAACTCAAAAAACCCGGCTACGAAATCCACCATTCTTATACAGACTTTTTGCTTGAAGAAGTGGAGTCCAGAAAAGACAAAAGCCCTAAGGTCAGCCTTGAGATTATTCGACTTTTGGAAGACGCGAGAGAAAAAAGCAAAAAAGTAATTCTTTCCTGGAATCTGGTCGAGTCTTTTGTCGATGATCTTTGCGAAAATAAAAAAGAAGAGGAAATGCAAAAAAACTGCCGACGAAATATTCGCGCCTTGTTTGAAGGTCTTGAAGATTCTCGTTACTCGCTTTACTCGTTTTCCTAAAGTCCATCTTTTTGCGCTTAGCTCATCTACCTCGCAGACGATGAATTAAGCCGCGAGGTCAAGCTCGGAAATCGAAATGCTCAGCTCAAGAACCTGCACAATTTCATCGCGGCGATTTTTTTCGGCAACCTTAAAACCAATAATTTCAGCTTTTTCTCCCACCGAAGCAAAAGCACTTCCGATAACCCGACGAGTCTCGTCCACAAATTGACTGAGTCTTTTGGCTGCCAACTCTGTGTCGCCCCGAAGATGCGAGGGAAGGACAAGATTCAAATTAAACAACTGCAAATTCTCTCCTTCTGGGGCTTGATCCAAAATATCTTGGAATGATTCGACCTCAACCATTGCTTCGGTAGCTAAATTTCGCAAACTCATATTTCAAATTAAATCTGGAAACAAGTTTAACCGAAAATTTAATTTTGCTAAAATTCCGACGATGAAAAATCGAGGAATATTTTGGGGCGCGCTCACAGGAATCGTTTTTCTCGACATCCTGACGAAGTTTGGCGCACAAAAATATCTATTCGTACCGCACAAAATTCTGCCGTTTTTGAAATTGGAGTTTGTCGAAAATTCCAATCTCGCTTTCGGCATCGAATTCCCGCGCGTCTGGATCATCCTGCTCTCGCTCGTTGCACTTGGTATACTCGGAAATATTTTCGTGAAAAATGTCCGCAAAACCTCTAAAATTGGTGCATTCGCATTTGGCATAATTTTCGGTGGAGCCCTCGCGAATCTCGGCGAAAGAATTATTTTCGCCCATGTCACCGACTTCGTCGCCCTCAGCATCATTCCGAATTTCAATCTCGCCGACACGGCGCTCACGCTCGGTGTCGCCACTCTCATCGCCTTTCATTCCAAAATTTTCAAGAAAAATTAACCCACCTGCGATGCCATTTATTCCGCCGCGCGAAGTTCATTTCCCACTTTTCTTTTTCAAGTCGCTCGCAGGCATCGGCATCGGCTCAATCGGAATGCTGATCTTGTTGATTTTTGTGTTGCTCGGCGTTGACACCTTCGGCAGCCAAGGAGTTTCCGGACCATTTTTGACTTTCGCCACGGTCGTGATGGGGCTCATCACGGCACTCATCACAAATTGCTTTGGTGTTTTTATTTTTGCGATCATCGACCGTGAAAAATACGCCGACACGCGCAAAGTCTTGATGAACATAATCTCCTTAAATATTTTAATTTTTCTTTTTCTTTTGCCAGCTCATTTTCTCGCAGTTATTAGCTCTGGTGAAGACTTGAGATTAGTAATGCTCGTCGCGACAATTCAGCTCGTTGCTTCGGCATTCGCGAGCATGTTCATCCTCGAGCTTTCGAATTCACAAGGGAGCCGCCAAAATCTCATCACAATTTATGGCATCGTATTCGCAATTTTAGCGACTCTCGTGGCGAATGCGTTGATTTATCAACTTGGTCAGGCGGCGTCAACCACTGCCGAGCTTGCGACTGGTAGCGGTGGCGGCAAAGGCATCACGATAATTTTGTTCGCAATTCTCCCAACAATTTGGTTTTTCTTCGGCGCATTCACGACTATGATTGAAATGCTTTACCATTGGATTTACCAAACTTGGGGTCAAGATCCTTTAAATGATTAATTCTAACGAAAATCCCGAAAAAAAATCCGGCGGCAAATTACTCGCAGGACTTATAATCGGCGGTGCTATCGCCTCGGTTTTGGGTATACACCTCACACCCAAGAAAACACAAAATCTTTTAAAGAAAAAAGCACGCAGGATTTGGGGCAAAATTGAGGACAAAATTCACGAGCTCGAAGAAAACGAAGAATGAGTCTCGAAAGCCTGAATCCGATTGACGATGAAAGCGGCGGCAGTAAAGCTACTGAGATTTCCGACGAAGTTTTTCGCGAGCAAATTCGCAAAACCCAAAAGGCGCAAAAGGCGCTGAAAAAAGCGGAAGGCAAAGCGCGCGCCAAGGATGACCGTCTGGCGAAAGTGATTGGCAAGTTTCTGCAAACGCGCTCGAATACTGCCGCGATGATTTTGATTTCACGCTGCCTTGATCACAATATCCCAGCTGGTTTGATTCTCGGAATTCTCGCACTCGTCGAGGTCGAGGCACAGAAAGAATTCGAGGTCGTACTCGGCGAAAACGCGCAGATCCTAATCGCACCCAAAGTCGGCGAACGCACGCTCGTCGCGCATACTGACTTCCCGCCCGAAGTGAAAAATGCGCTCGATGTGTGGAGCTTCGGCTTACTCGAATTCGGGCTGACCCAGCCGGCGCGCCTGCTCGCGACTGCCGTCTCACCCGAAGGTGAGCTTTTCCCGAGCCTCGTGAAGCTGACTACTTTCGTGACGCGTGATTTTTTGGTGGAACGGAAGATTGAGCTGGAATTCACGCGCATCGAACAATTCGCGGACTTCATTTTGAAATCAGTGTTGCTCAAGATCAAAAACCAAATCGAAGCGACCAAAAGCCTTGGTGGCGGTGAATTCTAATCTCCAAGCTAATTCGAGATTTGAGCTGTACAGAATTTTCGAATATCTTCAATGTTCTAGGGGTAATTTTTAATTCTTAATTTTGTAATTTTTAAATAAATCTTAATTTCTAATTTTTAAAAATTTGGATTTGGGACTTATTTATAAAATTAAAAATTGTAAAAATTTAAAAATTTGTAGCCTTCCGTCAGTTCAATTAACCCACCACTTTACACCAGCGCGATTTTAGAAAATCCACTCAATGACTTGGCGACTCAACGACCCTCCGAACCCAATGACCAATGACTTAACAACCGACCACCCTTCATGCTCAATGTTCCATGCTCCATGCTCCATGTCGCTGAGTTTTGACGAAATAAAAATTTACCCGTAGAATCCGTCGGCTTTTTCGCGGTTCGCGGAAATCGTGAGAAAGCTTTTATTTTTTAACCCACCGCACAATGAGTAAAAAAGATAATCGCGCGATGGCTGCGCTTTTGGCCGAGGACGAAATCCCCGCGCCACCACAACCCGGACAGCCGGTCACCGGCAAGGTTGTGAACATTTCGAACAACCGGATTTTGGTCGAAATCAACGGCACTTACACCGGTATCATCGCTGGTCGCGAGGCAATCGACGGTTTCGATACAGCGAAGAAATTGGTCGAGGGTGACGATGTCACGGCTTATGTCGTCGAGGAAGAAAATGCCGACGGCTACTATGTCCTAAGTCTGCGCAAAGCGAGTCGTGAAAAAGCCTGGGTAAAATTGCAGGAAATGCGCGACACGGACGAGACAATCGATGTCACGATTCGCGAAGCAAACAAGGGCGGACTCATGACTGAATTCAACGGCATCCGCGCTTTCATCCCGGTGAGCCAGCTCGCACCCGAGCACTACCCGCGCGTGAATGGTGCCAACGCCAGTGAGATTTTGTCGAAGCTG
The DNA here is from genome assembly GCA_041665585.1 of Patescibacteria group bacterium. Lineage (NCBI taxonomy): Bacteria > Patescibacteria group bacterium. The sequence goes on from JBAYIN010000002.1 coordinate 171,703, forward strand.
GCGAAATTCGTCGGCGAAAAATTCACCGTCCAGGTCCTCACCGCCGAACCAGACGAGAATAAATTAATTCTGTCGGAAAAAGCCGGACTTGCGAAGAAGCGCACCGCCGCCATTGCGAAGCTTTCGGTTGGTCAGAAAATTTCCGGTAAAGTGACGGGCATCGTCAACTTCGGCATTTTCATCATGTTTGGTGACGGACTCGAAGGGCTCGTCCACCTCTCCGAAGTCGCGTGGGGCAAAGTAACGGACGCAGCGAATTACGCACGCGTCGGTGAAGATAAGGAGGCAGTCGTCATCGGCATCAGCCCAGACAAAATTTCGCTTTCGATGAAACGACTCACGACTGATCCGTGGCTGAAAAATATTGAGCAGTTTTCAGTCGGCGATACTGTCAATGGCACAGTCGAAAAAATCACACCTTTCGGCACGCTCGTGCAATTGACCGACGATGTGAGCGGACTCCTGCACACCTCGGAAAATGAGGAAAAAATTGAATTCGCAGTCGGCGACGCAGTGACGGCGAAAATTATTGAAATCAATCCAGACGACCACCGTATCGCGCTTTCGGTGAAAGATCTCGACAACGCCGCTAAACCGAAAAAGCCTTCCGCAAAAAAGACCGAGAAGAAAGCTGACACAGAAGAAGCTGGTGAGGAAAAACCGAAAAAGAAAAAGTCCGCAAAAGATGAATAAGCGGTGAACTAAATCCTGAAATCAATACGACTTAAAAGGCTTTCTCTGACTTGACAGAAAGCCTTTTTTTTCGTAAATTGAGTCCCTTTTCGCGCGGCAATGCCCACTCTCAAATTTTCAAAAATCGCCTTCGCCCTGCTCGTCTGCGCAGCCGTCGCCATCGGCACGCACACTGCGCTCGGATTTTTCGCAGAGGAAAAACTGTACCCGGTCGAAAATGTACCCACGCTTGAGCTGCCGATAATTTTTGCCAGCGAACCACCGCAAGCCGCCAATCGCTTCATCCCGGATTTGCCGAAAACAACAACCGTCCAACGACCACTCAGCGATGTCAAAAATCTTGCTGCCAAATTTGACGCCCGCAACTTGAAAATCGAGCTACTCGCGAGTGAACCAATCGTCGGTGCCACCGAGGTCGAGAGCTGCAAATCCTTGGTCGAAAGCACGCTCGCCGCTCTACCAGCTGATTTGACTAGCTCGCTCGAGGAAATGAAATTAATTTTTGCCAAACGCAATCCGCGTGGACTCGCAAATTCGCGCCTCATCGAATTACGCTGCGGAGAAATCAGTGACGATGAAGTCGTAGCGGTGCTCGTTCACGAGCTCGGTCACATCGTCGACCTTGGAAAATTAAAAGGTGACTCGCTCGCACCGAGCGAATTCGTCGACGGCAAAATTCCTGTACCAGCCAATGACCCAAGCGTCACATTTTATCAGCTGAGCTGGCGCAACGAGAGCGAAAAAAATTATCTCGCCGACCGCAAAGACTTCGTCAGTGGCTATGCCATGACTGATCCGTTTGAAGATTTCTCGGAAAGCTTCAATTTTTATGTACTCCACGGCGCCGATTTTCGCGCCGTCAAAAACGAGAGCTCTATATTGACTGCTAAATACGATTTTTTAAAAAACAAGGTTTTCGCCGGAATCGAATTCGAAAGTAAGCGCGCGACGAAACCCGGCAAGCGCGTTTGGGACGCGACGCTCGTCGAATTCGACCGCGCGGAGTTTTTCGCGCGCGGCTGAATTATTGTCCGTAGGTCGGGGCGACCGCTCGCACTGCCGTCTGCAAATTCGGTGTGAATTCGATTTCGTAAGCGAAAGGTTCATTACCCGCCGACAATTTTTTGTCCATCGGCTGAGTGTTCACGCGTCGCGGCGCCACCCAAGCGTCAGCTGAAACGATTAAATTACTGCCATACATCTTGAGACCAGTAATTATAAGCGAATTCGTCGTGCCACTCGGCTCACGCGCCGAGAGGAAAGTCGCCGCCTGCACACCACCGTCAGCCGGATTAATCTTCGTGACGACCGCAATCTGGTGTCCGCTGCCAATACCATAATCCGACAGCCAACCCAGACGGGTGAAACGACGGAAATCGGAAGTGATATTTTCCTCAATGCCGCGCGAAGTGAAGACGACGAAAGCCGAATTCGCATCCGTCCACAAAATTCCGTAAGCCAAACTTTCATCAGACGAAGTTTCGTAATCACGGCGCACCCAATTTTGCCTGCCATTGGTGAAGCTCACGACGACCGGATTGTAATTGAGCGGCGCGAGCACTTCGTAGCCGACATAGATTTTGCTGTTATTGAATGTCGCGAATGCGCCACCGCTGCCCGCCACTGCCGACTCATTCGCGAGATCGACACCAGTGAAATTCGCCGCGATACCAACCGCAGTATTCGGTTTGGCGGGAATAATCGTCGGTGTAATCACGCCAGAAGACCGCCCCAAAACATTTTGGAATTCGGAAATAAATTTAGTCAGACTGGAATCAAAATTATGGAAGCCAAGTAACGCAAAGTGTTTTTGAATTGTCTTAATTGCAGCAACATAATCTTGCGGAGTCGCGAAATAATAAGTACCACCGTTAAATTCGAGTGCGGGCTTAAGCATCCACACACCATTCGTAATTTGCCATTTACTGAGTGCTAAATTACTATTCTGCGCGTTTGCAAAATCAAGCGTTGAGCTAATGATCGTCGCCGGCTTGGTTCGTGTATCGAATCCAGCGATGAGACCAAAAGTGAATTTGCTTGCGCCAGATTTTTTGATGACGAGCGTGCGGTAAATCATTTGGGCGACTTCACCGCGTGTGATTTTTGTGCTGGCTGCGAAAGTCGTAGCATCCAGCAAATTCCGCGCGCGCACCGTATTCGCATATGGCGCGTACCACACATTGGAATTCACATCAGAGAAATTCTCCGAATCATCGAGCGCGAGCCCGAGCGCATTCACGATGATTTTCGCCGCTTCGGCCCGATTGACCTCCGCACCCGGTCGAAATTTGCCGTCAGTGTAGCCGCTGAGCCAATTCGAATTTTTGGCAAAACAAACGAACCGTGCGTACCACTCGTTCGCAACATCATCGAAACAAGATTTGAATTCGCGCACGCTCGGACTCTCACCGCGCGCACCGACGACAATTTTCGCGAGCTCGGCGCGAGTAATCCGCTGCTGCGGTTTGAATTCTCCGTCGGAAAATCCGCTCACGACTCTCTGCTTCGCGAGATAATCAATCGCTGTTTTATATCCGTTATCCGAACTGACATCGGAAAAAGCGAGCGCACTCGAGCACGCAAACAGCGTTGCCGCGAGTGTCACAAAAATTTTGCGCATAGGATTGAATTAAGGCTAACTATTTTGACACAATTATTTTGAATTGCAATACCTCCGCAAAACTAAATATGACCAACTTGATCGCCTCGATTAAATCAAAAATTTTCGCACTTGAGCTGAAAATACGCCGGCGGATGACCACAGCTCGGACAGTGTTCCGGTGGCGTCAAGCCGCGATGCGTGTGACCGCATTTGCGACAAACCCACTCGACCTCTTCGACCTTTTTGAAAATAGAATTATTTTCGAGCACCGCCAGCAATTTCTTGTAGCGCTCCTCGTGGTGCATCTCCGCCTTGGCAATCGCCCGCAACCGCGCCGCAATTTCTGGGAAACCTTCTTTTTCAGCTGTCGCCGCAAATTCGGGATACATCGCCGTGTGTTCGTGATTTTCGCCCGCAATTGCCGCCCGCAAATTTTCCGCAGTCGCCGCGAAAATCGTCGGTGCACCCGCTTCAACTTTAATCTCGGACAAATCTTCAGCTGAATTCTTTTTCAGATCCTGAATCATCCGCATGAGCCACTTCGCGTGCTCAGACTCCTGCGTCGCAGTCTCTTCGAAAATCGCAGCGATTTGTTCGAAGCCTTCTTTTTGCGCTGTCTTCGCGTAAAAAGTGTAGCGGTTGCGCGCCTGGCTTTCGCCGATGAAAGCCTTCGCGAGATTTTGGATAGTTTCGTTCATGTGTGAAATTAAGAGGAAGTTAATTTTAACCTCCCGATTTTGATTTGGGAAACGCCAAAAATTCACTTGCAATTCCTACCTGGTACCTATACCATAGGTACTGGTATTAATAAATTTAACTAAACTTATCATGGCTCACAACACCGCCAAAACAACAATCGCTTTAAAAAAAGCCAAATCCTCACTCGAAAAAGTTTTCCGAATGATTGAGGAGGACAAATACTGTATCGACATCATTCAGCAAAATCTGGCGATTATCGGGCTGCTCCGCAGCGCGAACCAGAGCTTACTCGACGGACATGTGAATGGCTGCATCAAAGATGCCATCAAGAAAAATAATACTAAACGAACAGATGAAATGATGGTCGAACTACTCAAGGTAATCAAGATTGCCCAAAGCAAATAATTTTTAAATTTTTAAAATGTCCAAAGAAATTTTTCACATCGCCGGTATGCACTGCAAAAGCTGCGAGGTTTTATTGGAAAATGAACTACGCAAATTAGGCGATGTCCAGAAGTGTGAAGTTTCACACCGTAGCGGCTCGGCCGAGGTTCGCTGCGTCGACGCAGTTCCGCGGCAAAAGATTATCGAGATTATCAAGCGCTGCGGCTATCAGGTCGTTACGACGGGAGAGAAAAATCGTGCGCCACAGTCAAAAAAAACTTGGCGCGACTATCTCCAAATTATTTTAATAATCATCTGTGTGACTATCGGCGCGTTCTTGATTAATAAAATCGAGATCGCGAAATTTTTTCCTGACTTCGGCAGCCAAGTGAATGTCATGATTGCCCTGCTGCTCGGAGTAGTTGCTTCGCTTTCGACCTGCCTAGTTTTAGTCGGCGGTATCGTACTGAGCTTCGGCAATATGTATCCCGTGCGCGAAGACGCGCGGTATCCTTTTTGGAGTCGCGCGCTTCCCCACATTTATTTTCACTTTGGTCGCATCGGCGGATTTATCTTGCTCGGTGGTATTCTGGGATTAATTGGCAGCAAGCTCGATTACTCAGCTACCTTCACTGGCTACTTCATAATCCTAATTGCAATCGTAATGCTCTATATAGGTCTGCAAATTTTAGAAATCTTGCCGAATATCACCAAGCTCGGTTTTCATTTGCCTAAAAAATTCTCGCATAAAATCAATCAACTCCAAGCTAGTGATCACCGTCTAGCACCCATCCTCATTGGCGCGCTGACTTTTTTCTTGCCCTGCGGCTTCACGCAGTCAACGCAGCTGGCAGCAGTCGCTTCGGGCAATTTTCTTACTGGCGCAGCAATCATGGGCGCTTTCGCGCTCGGAACTCTTCCGGCGCTCCTGGCGGTCGGCATCGGCTCCAGCTACGCGAAGAAACAGAAATTTAATTTGCTCAATCGAGTAATCGGCGTCATTATAATTTTCTTCGCTCTTTACTCGCTCAATTCTGGCCTAGTTTTGACTGGCTCAAGTTTCACTTTGGATTTCTGGAAAAACGGCAACAACGCGACAGTGCTAGCGAGCGTGACTGATAATAATTCGACCATTGGCGCGATACAAACAGTCAAAATGAATGTAGATTGGGATTTCAGCCCGACGGAGTTCCGTGTAAAAAAAGACGTGCCTGTGCGTTGGGAAATCACGGGCATCAATGTCACCGGCTGTTCGAATGAAGTCGTGATTCCTAAGCTTGGTCTCAGCAAAAAATTAAAGGAAGGTCTGAACATCTTGGAATTCACTCCGACTGAGTCGGGCAATCTACCATTCTCCTGTGGAATGGGAATGCTAAATGGTCACTTCATCGTGACTGATTAATTTAATTTTCAAAATGCCAAAAATAATTCTCAAAATCACGGGCATGACTTGCGCCAGCTGCGCGAAATTAAATGAACATGCCTTACTAGCAGTTTCAGGCGTGAGGGCGGCGAATGTAAATATTGCTACGAATAAAGCCACTGTCGAGTTCGACGAACAAATTACGAGTCTCGCAAAAATCATTCAGGCAATTGAAAAAGCCGGTTATGGCGCACACGAACTGAGTGAACATGATCACAATCACGCCGCCATGGAAGATGCGCGCGAAGATCGCAAAACGCGCAACCGTTTCCTCGGCTCAGCGCTACTCACCCTACCGGTTTTTTCGACGATGCTCTTCGGTGAATTAAAACTCGGCAGCGAAATCCTCGGCATAGATTTATTGATGTGGGCTCACGCGATTCTGACCGCCATCGTGGTCTTCGTGTTCGGCTGGCACTTTCACCACAGCGCCGAGAAGAAGCTCTTGAGACTAAGCTTCAACATGGACAGTCTGGTCTCGCTCGGAACTTTGACGGCCTTGATTTATAGTCTTTGGGCGATGTTCGCCGGACAAGCCGTTTATTTCGAAGCGGCCGCCGCAATCATCACGCTCATCAATCTCGGCAAATGGCTGGAAGCGCGCAGCAAAGGTCGCGCCGGTCAGGCACTGCAAAAATTACTCGAGCTCGGTGTGAAAAAAGCGCGCGTGTTGCGCGGTGGCAAAGAAATCGAAATGCCAATTGAAGAAATCCAGGTCGGCGACATCCTGCATGTGAAAGCCGGCGAAAAAATTCCGCTGGATGGCGTAATCATCGCAGGCGCAGCAGCGCTCGATGAAAGTATGCTGACGGGCGAAAGCATGCCGGTGACGAAAAAAATTGGCGACGAAGTTTTTGGTGCGACACTGAATCAAGATGGCAGTCTCCAAATTCGCGTGCTCAAAGTCGGCGACGAAACCGTGCTCGCCCAAATTATCAAAATGGTGGAAGAAGCGCAGGGCTCGAAAGCGCCGATTCAAAAGCTCGCCGATAAAATTTCAGGAATTTTTGTACCAATCGTCATGGTGATTGCGCTGCTGACTTTTTTGGTTTGGCATTTCCTGACTGGCAATCTCGAAATGAGCATCATTCCTGCCGTGGCAGTGCTCGTGATTGCTTGTCCTTGTGCGCTCGGACTCGCCACACCGACCGCTATCATGGTCGGCACCGGTACAGGCGCGAAGAATGGAATCTTAATCAAAAACGGCGAAACACTGGAAAAATCGAATCAAATCGATGTCGTGATTTTCGACAAGACTGGCACGCTGACCGAAGGCAAGCCCAAAATTACCGACATCATTCCATTTAATTTTCCGGAAGAAAAATTACTAAAGGTCGCTTACAGTCTCGCGAAACTTTCGCATCATCCGCTTTCACAGATGGTCGCGCAATACGGTGATGAGCGCAAAATTAAATCCGCCGAGCTGATTAACTTCAAAGAAATCAGCGGGCAAGGAATCATCGCCGAATGCCGCGAACACCAAACCAGCGTGCGTCTGGGCAATGAAAAAATGCTGCAGGCTGGCAAAATCGAAATCGAGACACAGGCTGACGCTGTAATTCACAAACTCGCGACTGAAGGTAAAACTCCCCTCCTCATCGCTCACGGCAATCAGCTAATCGGCGTGCTCGGTCTGATGGACACGGTCAAAGCGGATTCCGCAGAGGCGATTCGGAAGCTCAATCAATCAGGCATTGAAACTGTGATGCTGACCGGTGACAATCAGCACACAGCCGAAGCTATCGCCGCACAGCTCGGCATCAAAAAAGTCATTGCGGAAATCTTGCCCCAAGCGAAAGCAACCGAAGTGCAGAAATTGCAAGAAGCCGGACACAAAGTCGCCTTCGTCGGTGACGGTATCAATGACGCGCCGGCTCTGGCGCAGGCTGATCTCGGAATCGCGATGGGCACTGGCTCGGATATCGCGATCGAAGCTGGGAACATCGTCCTAATGCAAGGCTCTCCAGCGAAAGTTTTTTCTGCGCTGACGCTGTCGCAAAAGACCTTCCGCATCATCAAGCAAAATTTATTTTGGGCTTTTGTTTACAATGTAATTGGCATCCCCATCGCCGCGCTGGGATTATTGAATCCAATCTTCGCGAGTCTCGCCATGTCGCTGAGCTCGGTCTCGGTCATTTCGAATAGCCTCCGAATCAGGAGATTTAAGCTGTAGTTTTTAAGATGGGGTGGCTGATGGGTTTTGAACCCACGACCTCCAGGACCACAACCTGGCGCTCTAACCAACTGAGCTACAGCCACCATACCGAAACCATGAACCCGCCGATTTTAGCGAAGATTCGTCCGCAACTCCAAACCAAAATCGCATTATCCCCATAGCTGCTTTTGGCAAAAAATCTTTTGGTGAAGACCTCAAATAATTTTATCGCCCGAAATTTTAGCACCCTCACTTCTGAGCTTGCGAATTTTTTCCTCTTTGCCGAGATTAAAACCACCGACCTTTCCATTCGAACAAATGACACGATGACACGGAAAATTTGGGTCGTGATTCGCGCGCATGATGCTCCCCACTGCTCGTGCACCATTTTTGTTGCCCGCCAACTTCGCGACCTCGCCGTAACTTCGCACTTCCCCGCGCGGAATCCGCGCGACCACGGCGCGAACTTTTTGCGTGAAAGTTTTTAACATTCCAAATCCAAAACCGCGCCGCGATCCGCCGAGCTCGCGAATCTTTGGTAGCGCGCCAGCCAGCCTGTTTTGATTTTCGGGATGAAGGGTTTCAGTTTTTTGAGGCGCGCAGAAATTTCTGCCGCCGGGACTCGAAGCTCGAGCTTGCCAGCTGGAATGTCGATCGCAATCAGATCGCCATTTTTGACGACCGCAATCACGCCACCCGCCGCCGCTTCCGGCGAAATGTGCCCGATGCACGCGCCGCGCGTCCCGCCCGAGAAACGGCCATCGGTCAAAAGCGCAACTTTGTCGCCGAGCCCCATGCCGACAATCGCCGCCGTCGGCGAAAGCATCTCGACCATGCCCGGACCACCACGCGGACCTTCGAAACGAATCACGACGACATCACCCGCTTTGATTTTGCCAGCCAAGATTGCGGCGAGCGAAGCTTCTTGTGAATCAAAAACTTTCGCTTTGCCTTTGAACCTCAACATTTTCGGATCGACGCCACCCGACTTCACGACCGAACCCTTGGGTGCGAGATTGCCGAAGAGCACTTTGAGCGCGCCTTCCGGTGAAATCGGATTCGTGAGTGGATGAATAATTTTGGTGTCACGAATCTTCGCACCCGCGATTTGCGATTTCAGGCTACCGGAAATAGTTTTCGCGGTCAGGTCGAGCACGCCCGGTTTTTTGGCAAGCTCGGCGATGATTGCCGACACGCCGCCCGCACGATCGAGATCCTCGATGTGCACGGTCGGATCACTCGGGGAAATTTTCGCGAGGTAAGGCGTCTTTTTCGCAATCTCGTTAATTCTTTTCAGCGGATAATCGATGCCACCCTCGGCGGCAATCGCCGGTAAATGCAGCGTCGTATTCGTCGAGCCGCCAAGCGCGACATCGACGGCGAAAGCGTTGTCGAAAGCTTTTTTGGTGACAATGTCACGCGGGCAAATGTTTTTTTTCACCAGCTCGACAATCTTCGGACCGGTCGCGCGGTACAATTTTTCCCGGCGCGGATCGACGGCGAGAATCGTGCCATTGCCCGGGAAAGCCAAGCCTAAAACTTCCGCGAGACAATTCATCGTGTTCGCGGTGAACATCCCCGCACAGCTCCCCTCAGTCGGACAAGCTTTGTCTTCCAATTCGTCTAAATCTTTTTGCGAAATCTTCTTCTGCTCGAAGGCACCGACGCCCTCGAAAACGGAAATCAGGTCGCAACTTTTGCCACCGCACTTCCCCGCTGCCATCGGACCACCCGAGACATAAAGTGCCGGCAGATTGAGCCGCAGCGCCGCCATCAGCATGCCTGGCACGGTCTTGTCGCAATTGCCAATCAAAACCAAACCATCAAGCAAATGCGCCTCTGCCATCGTCTCGACCGAATCGGCGATCAACTCACGGCTCGGCAGTGAAAAATGCATACCGCGGTGACCCATCGCGATGCCGTCGCAGACCGCAATCGTATTGAATTCGAAAGCGACACCGCCGGCTTTTTCGATTGAGTCTTTGACTATGCGCCCGACTTTTTGGAGGTGGACATGTCCCGGCACCGTCTCGGTGAATGAATTGGCGATGCCGATGAATGGTTTTTTCAGGTCAGCCTTGCCGACACCACAACGGCGCAGAAGGGAACGATTGCCCGCCGTCTCGACCGCAGTTTTGAGATAATCAGAGCGCATAATTTAAGGATTAAATTTGACTTTTGAAATAGCTTGAGACTAAAATAACAGCGTTTCTCCACGAGGCGGACTAGTCTGCAAGTCAGTTTGCAGGAAGATCCGTCTCTTCTTTTGTCATACCAATTTTAGATTTTTTGTCGTGCAGTGTCGCAATTTTCTCGATGGGAATGACTTTCCTAAACAGTGAAGAAAAGTTAGCGTAATTCGGCACGAGCAACTTTTGGAGTTTATCTTTTTGCTGCAGATATTCCACCAAACAGGCGAAATCACCATCACCGCTCACGATTACGGCTCGCCTGTAATTCGGAAATTCAATCATCGCGTGCAGCACGAGCTCGGCATCGCAATTACCTTTCACCTCTTTCGTGCCGAAACTGACCGTCGGCTTGAAAATAAGTCGGTAGCCGATGCGCTCCAAAAAATCATAAAAGCTTTTGTTTTCTTCGATGAAACCAACAAAAATAAAAGCCTCTTTGACTGCATATTTATCGCGTAAAAAGGTTTGAAATTTTTTCCAATCAATCACAAAACCGACGCGTTGCAGCTCTCGATAAACATTCTGACAATCAACGAAAGCGTAATTTTCGAGCGGCTTCTGCACTCGGCAATTTTACTCCAAAAAAAACTTAGTCCCGAATCAAAAGCTCTTCTTCTGGTCGGATGGTCGTGTCTTTTTTCAGCTCGTCGGACGGATCATAGCGATCGAGATTTTTTTCGCCGATTTTTTTAATGACTTTTTCGACGGCTTTACCGAGCGGGATGACTTCCTGCACGCCGGACGCCATATCGCGCAAAATAATTTTGCCTTCACGCACCTCGACTTCACCCAAAATCAGCGCGTATTTCACGCCAAATTTGTCGGCTTTGCCGAGCTGATCTTTCATCGAAGCTTTGCCAAGCGCGCCGAGTGCATGCACACCGCGTCCACGCAATTCGGTCAAAATCTGCAGAGCGACTTTCTTCGCACCGAAGCCGAGCTGCGCGACGAAAATATCAATCTGATCTTTGTCGGGTGCCAGCATCCGGGAAGCTTGCATCAATTCGATGATTCGCTCGACTCCGCCAGCGTAGCCGCACGCCGCGGCGGCAGTGCCGCCGAGCTGCTCGACTAGTCCGTCGTAGCGTCCGCCCCCACCGACGGAATTTTGCGCGCCGTCCGATTCATTCCAAAATTCGAAAACCGTCCGCGCATAATAATCGAGTCCGCGCACGAGCTGCGGATTTTCCGTGTATTTAATGTCAACCGCATCAAGTAATTCCAGCACTTTTTGGTGGTGGTCTTTGCAGTCGTCACAAATCACATTTTCAAATTTCGGGGCGTTTTCTGCCAGAATCCGACAGTCTTCATTTTTGCAATCGAGAATACGCAGCGGATTTTCCGCCAAACGGCGCACGCAATTCGCACAAAGACTGCGCTCCTTGCCGATGAAATAGTCACGCAGCTGATTGGAAAATTTTTCGCGACACTTCGGGCAGCCGATCGTGTTGATTTGGAGCTTCAATTTGTCCGCGATGCCGAGATCTTCGTGAATCGTCGCCGCGAGCTGTATGATTTGAGCGTCGATACCTGGATCCGGCTCACCGATGACTTCGAAGCCGAATTGGTGGAATTGACGATAGCGACCTTTTTGGGGTCGATCGTGGCGAAAAAACGGCTCAATGTAATAAAGCTCGACTGGCTGCGGCAGCTGATTCATGCCGTGCTGGATGTAGGCGCGGACGATTCCCGCCGTCCCCTCCGGACGCAACGCGTACTCGTCACCGTCTTTCTTGGTCGCGAATGTGTAAAGCTCTTTCTCCACAATATCGGTCTGCTCACCCACACCGCGCGTGAATAGATTTTTTAATTCAAAAACTGGCGTGGAAATACGGCGGAAACCAGCCTGACGCGCCCGGTGTCGCACGACCTTCTTGATTACGGTGAAATACGCGTGCTCTTCGGGCAAAATGTCGTGCACGCCGCGCGGCGCCTGAAACTTTTCTGGTTTGGAGACCTTTTTCTCTTTGGACATTAAAAAAAGATTAATACGAGCTTGGTAGATTTTACCACTTAAACCCGAATCTCGAAACTGCCTTACGACTCGAGTTAAGGAGAATTTTCCAATTTTCAAGTCACAGCCAGCGGTTGAGTCGTTGAGTCTTGAATTTTCTTTCGTAAATTCCGTAAATTAGAAATTCCCTCTGTGTTTCGTGTTTCGTGCTCCATGTTTCTGAGTTGTGAGATTCACAAAATTCAAGCAACTAAAGCTTGAAAAGAAAGCTCACTTGTGATAAAATGACCAGAAATCAAAACTAAAAAAATGCGTCCAAACAAAATTTTTCCGTTTATCGCGTCGGTTTTCCTTTTCGCGGCACTCAGCCAAACCGCAGTTTTTGCCGCAGAAGCTGAGATCGCTACGGCGGATAGTCTGGATAATCCGCCAGTTGCCACTTTCGTCGCGAACAATTCCTCGGCGGATGAAGCCGAAGTCGCCGAACTCAAGAAAACGCTCGCCGATTTGCAGATTCAGCTGAGCAGCATGCGTAGCGGCATGCAGGATTTACAGGCGAAGTGGGTCGAATCCGAAATGAAAAATCTGCAGGCGCAGCTCGCGGCACTCCGCGGCAGCACTGCCACCGCCATGCCGACGACATTCAGCGCACCAGAAGAGACAAGCACTGTGCCAGCGCCGGACGAGACAACGGTCAAAGTGACGAGCCTCGAAGATTTTGTCGGTTTCCCCATCGACCAATCCGATGACAAAGCTGCGACGACAGAAGCAACGACGCAAGACGGCACCGAGGTTAATTCCATTTTAAAAACCGCCGATGCTGAAATCGCTAAATTGGAGGCGATTCTCGCAGCCAAAAAAGCACTCAACGAAGATGAGTCAGCGCACGCAGAGGTTACGAAAAAAATCGCAGAGCTGAAAGCTGCGCGCAGCAAGCTCGCAGAAATTTCTATCAAAGATGCAGTGGAAAAATTGGCGGACGCAGAGCCGGATGCCAAAGTCGCACCTGCGACTTCTGCGAGTTCGAACATCATCGCGCAAGCCGATGGTGCCGTACTGTTCCAATTCCCGCGGGCAATATCTCGCACGGCAGACACAGCCGCAGAGCCAAGCGGTTTCGATGCCGGCAATCTAACTGCCGATGTGCTCGCCGCTGCCACAAAAAATGATTCTCGGCGCAATGCCGCACCACACGCGGAATGGAGCATCTTTTCCGAAACAAGTCTCGCGATTTTCACGACGGCACTCCTAATCGGAATCGTGGTCTTCGTGACTTGGCTGCTCCGCAACGAGCGCCGCTTGCTCGCCGCGACGAGCCGAAGATTCCAGCAGCTTGATCAGAGACCCAATTTCGACCTAGGAATCCACACAAAAAAATCGGCACAAATTAAAAATAACCCCCGTGGCAAAAACATCATCCAATGAACGAAGTCAATTTAACACCCGATCTGATCGACCGAACGGGCGATGCGCTACACCGCGTCGCGAGCGTATTTAATGGTGAACATCTTCCTTTCTTAGCTCTCGCGGTCGTCCCAGTCGTGATTTGGTTGTGGTTATTTTTGAGCCATAAACGCGAGAATCGCTTTTTGACCTTCGCGATTTTCTTGGCAGGTATGCTCGCTGTCATTCCGATTTTTATTTTTCAATACGAAATCGCCCGCATCGAAGAAGGCCTCAAAGGCTTGCTGGAAAATCTCGTACTCACGACCGCGCTCACGGGTCTCTGGGTCGGATTTTACGAAGAGACTGCCAAAATGTGGATCGTCAAACTGACCGGCAGGAGTTTTTTCCGAGATATCGACGACGCAATCATCCTCTCAATCACGGTCGCGCTCGGCTTTTCTTTCATCGAAAATGTTTTGTATTTTTATTCCATCTGGAACAACGCCGGTATCGATGAATCCATGCGCTGGTTTTATGTAGTTTTCCGCTCGCTCGGCTCGATGCTCCTTCACATCATCGCGAGTGGTATCTTCGGCTATTATTTCGGAATCGCCTGCTTCGCCAAGCCGGTCTTGATCGACAAACTTTCACAAGGCAAACGCTTCATTTTCACAAAACGAATTCACCAAATTTTACATCTCAAGAGTGAAACAGTTTTCCGAGACGAGAAAATTTTCGAAGGCTTGATCATCGCCGCCTCAATCCACGCTGTGTTCGACTTTTTGATGGGCATGAGCCAGTACTTCACAGATGCCGGAAGCTCGGGAATCGCCCGGATTTGGCTGCTGCTCGCAATCCCCTTCTTGGTCGGCGGATTCTTTTGGCTCACCTACCTGCTCGACAAAAAAGAGGATCACAAAACTTACTGCGAAGTCGGCGAACCTGATCCCCTCGATAAAAGTGAGTGCAAAAATGACGGAGTCAAACGCCCGTAAATTACCCGAATCTCGCAACTCAGGAACATGAAGCATGAAGCATGAAGTGAATTTTCAATTTACGGAATTTACAAATTTTCAAATAAAACTCAACGACTCAAAGACTTATCCACTCAACGACTTAACGACTTAACGACTTAATTCTCCAAACTTCGAAAAGCTGTTAAAATTCCGCAGCTTTAATTTTTTGAAATGGAAAAGAAAACTGCCACACTACGCCTGAAAAAAGGTCTCGCCGAAATGCTCAAGGGCGGCGTCATCATGGATGTCGTGAATCCGGCGCAAGCCGTGATTGCGGAGAAAGCCGGTGCAGTCGCAGTGATGGCGCTCGAACGCGTGCCTAGCGATATTCGCAAAGACGGCGGCGTGGCGAGAATGTCCGACCCGAAGATGATTCGCGTAATTCAGAAAGCGGTGACGATTCCCGTCATGGCGAAAGTCCGCATCGGACATTTTGTCGAGGCGCAGATTTTGGAAGCACTCGCAGTCGACTACATCGACGAGTCGGAAGTTCTCACACCGGCCGATGAACAATTTCATGTCGATAAATCCCAATTTAAAATTCCCTTCGTCTGCGGCGCAACCAATCTCGGTGAAGCAGCACGCAGAATCGCGGAGGGTGCAGCGATGATTCGCACGAAAGGCGAAGCCGGAACAGGCAATGTCGTCGAGGCGGTGCGTCACATCCGGACAATCAATGCGGAAATCGCGGCGTTGCAAAAGATGTCACCAGCGGCGGTGAAAAAATACGCAGCAGCAATCCGCACACCGCTCGCACTCGTCGCAGAAATTAAAAAGCTCGGTCGCCTGCCAGTCGTGAATTTCGCCGCAGGTGGAGTCGCGACACCAGCCGATGCCGCGCTCCTGATGCAGCTCGGCTGCGACGGTGTCTTCGTCGGCAGCGGAATTTTCAAATCAAAGAATCCCGCCAAAATGGCGCGCGCCATCGTCCTCGCGACGATGAATTTCCGCGATGCGAAAATCATAGCGCAGGTTTCCGAGGGACTCGGCGAAGCGATGAAAGGTCTGGAAATCTCAACACTCACGACGAAACTAGCCGGACGCGGCTGGTGAGATAGTCTCTAGCTGATAGTTGTTAGTTATTAGATTTTTTTAATTTTAAATTTCTGCAAACTAAAGACCGCAAACTGCGCATCGGAATTTTGGCTATCCACGGCGATGTCGCGGAGCACGCCGCTGTTTTACACACGCTGAAAATCGAAGCCGTCGAAGTACGCACCGTGCAAGATTTCGCAAATCTCGATGGGCTGATTTTGCCCGGCGGCGAATCGACGACCATCGGAAAATTGATGGAGATTTACGGATTGAAAAAAGAACTGATTCGCTTCGCCACCACTCCGCGGAAAAATCTAACGACTGGAAATTACCAACTACCGACTATCTTCGGAACTTGTGCCGGACTAATCCTGCTCGCGAAATTCGGATTGCTCGCTGCGAAAATCGAGCGCAACGCCTACGGTCGCCAGCTCGATTCTTTCGAGACGCGATTAAAAATACCAGCAGTTTCGTCGAAAGAAATTTCCGTGGCTTTCATTCGCGCGCCCAAAATTTTGTCCGTCGGAAAATCAGTCGAGGTGCTGGCAAAATTTGAAGGCGTGCCAATCTTCATCCGTGAGAAAAATATCTTTGCGACGAGCTTCCATCCCGAGACTCTCGGCGAGACTAAAATTCACGAATTTGTTTTTGCGGTAAAATCCGGACAATGAAAAACTCGGAACTGCAAACGCTCGCCAACCAGCTGCGCATCACCGCGCTCGAAATGATTTGTGGTGCGAAGTCCGGACATCCCGGCGGGAGTCTCTCCGCGATGGACCTCCTGGTCGCGCTGTATTTCGGCGGGATTTTAAAACATGATCCGCAGAATCCGAACAATCCCGAACGCGATTTTTTCGTGCTGTCGAAAGGTCACGCCTCGGCCGCGCTGTACGCCGTCCTCGCGGAGCGCGGATTTTTTGACAAGGCAGAGCTCGCGAAATTTCGCCAGATTGATTCGAATCTCCAGGGACACCCGACTCCGCACACGCCCGGCGTCGAAGTCGCGAGTGGCAGTCTCGGTCAAGGCTTGAGTTTTTCCGTCGGACTCGCACTCGCGCAACCAGCGCAATGCGTCTTCACTTTGCTCGGCGATGGCGAATTGCAGGAAGGTCAAAATTGGGAAGCCATAATGTCCGCAGCGCATTTTAAATTGAAAAATCTAACCGCCATCATCGACCACAACCGCCTGCAAATCGACGGCTCGACGGACGAAGTGATGCGCGTCGATCCGATCGGCGCGAAATTCGCGAGCTTCGGCTGGGAGGTCGTCGAAATCGACGGTCACAATTTCGCGGAAATTTTGCACGCGCTGACGCAAGCGAAAGCTGGCAAAAAACCCACTGCAATTATTGCGCACACGACGAAAGGCAAAGGCGCGCCGGTCGCAGAAAATAATTTCGCCTTTCACGGCACGCCACTTTCCTGCGACGAACTGGTCGAAGCAAAAAAGAATCTCTCGAATTAATTCAGAATCTCGAAGCGCGAGAATTTGATTGCACTCGGTCGGCCGTTTTTGTAAGTGAATTCTCCGAAGACCGCAATCTTTTTCGCCTTGTCGGCTGACTTCGTGAAGTTGTCGATGTCGCGCCATTTGTCTTTGTTGAAAAGAACATAGTATTTGCCGTCAGTCGTCTTGAGCAAGTAAGTCAAAACGCCATTCAGCATTTGGCGCGTGACTGTACCGGTCGCGATTGCACCGGCGACTGGCGCAGGCGCAGAATTTTGCACAGTTGGCGTCGCCGCTTTTTGCCCTGCTACCGGAGTAGTGACTGGTGCGCTTGTAGGCGCGGCAGTATTGCCGCCAGACACACTCAAGTTAACTTTCGTACCAAGTGTGTAGGAAAATGGTTTGCCGGCTAAATCGATTCGCGGCAAGGCGGGATTCACAGTCGTCGGATTCGTCATCATGACGAAAAACAGAGTCTTCTCGCCGAGCGCCGGAATGCCGGTCGGTGACCACACGAGCTGGTTATTTTTGAAAGTAAGCGAACTCGCCAGCGCAGTCGAGCAAGCTGTCGCGAGGGCATAACTGAAATCAGCACTCGCGGGCTGCGCGCTGCAGAGCAGCAGGCTCTGATCGGAAGGAGTGGAAATCGCAATCTGCGCGTCCCGCGCGCTCGTCGTTTTGTTTTCGAGCGTGAGTGAATATTGCAAAAGCGCACCCGGTAAATTTTCTTTACCGATGGTCGCTGTCCGCGCAACCTTCGCCGTGAAAAAATTGTCGGTCAGATTGTTTTCGGCAAGATAGTCGCGGTAAATTCGCGCTGCCGCGGATGAGCCATCAATCGTGAAAGGGAGATCTGTGGCAGAAAATTTGGACGCGTCGTAATCACTCGAGACGAAAAATTGTCCGGCGGTCTTTTGCGATCCGGTGTCGATGCCGAACCAATTACCCGTCGCTGGATAAGTCCGCCCGACGAAATTATTGATATCGGACTTAATCGCAAAATTCGTATTCTTTAAAAAATTGTTTGCGTTAATTTTGAGTCCGTCGCACGAACGCTGGAAATAGACCCCACCGGAGTTCTCCCGAAAAAAATTATTTTCAATCGTCGCTAGCTGCGAATAAATGCTGTCACTTCGAATCGCATAACCACCATTTTTGAAAATCAGATTGCCGCTGATTTTGGTCGGCACTTTGAGGTCGACCGTGACTGCGTCTCCGGCGTTGCTTTCAATGACATTGCCGAGCAGCTGGCAGCTATGGTCGCAAAAAATTCCGGCGGCAGCACCATCGCGAATCACACTGCCCTCAATCGTCTGACTGCTGGCGTAAACCGCATACTGCGCGAGACCGGAGTTCGTAATTAAATTATTTTGGAAAAGTGAATTGTTGATTTCGACCGCCGCGCGTTTGCCTTTCGCTCCGGCGTAACGCACCTCGACCCACTCCAGCTCAGAATTCGGCGACTCCGCAATCAGCGCACCCCAGTCGCCTGGTTGCGGATTGGATTCTTGCGAGGTGAAAATAATCGGCTCGGTCGCAGTCCCGCGTGCCACCAGCTTCGGCATTTTGATTTTGCCTTCCCCATCGCGGTAGCAAGTGTCTGAATTAAAACCACGCAAACACGAGCTCATGATTTGGAAACTCATGCCCTTCTCGACTTGGATGACTACACCCGGCTGAATCGTGAGCGTCGCACCATTGATCAAGCGGCGAATGGTGTCACCGCGTACGCTCGACTGAATCAAGATCGGACTCATCGCTTTCGTCCAAGTCGTGTCGGCGTAAATATCGATGTCGACGACGGTCTCGGCCAAAACCGGCGCACTCGCCAAGACGAGAAAAACAATCGCAAGGAAAATTTTACGGAGCTGCATTTTTGTGGATTTAGATTGTAATCATTTAAGCAATTTTGGATAATTTTTTCAATCGGAGGTCGTTTGGTTCAGAGTCATGGGTTATTGGTCATTGGGTTCGGAGAGTCATTGGTTCAGGGGCTATTGGCGTCATTCAAAACAGTGCGAGGAAGTGAGGTAATTTTGTAGCCTTCAGTAAGTTCAATTAACCCACTACTTTGCACCGGCATTTCCTTCCGTTAACCCACCAGATATCTGGTGGGTTAACTGCGGTAGCGCCACATTTTTTAAGTGCGACTGGAAATGGTGGGTTAACTTCGGGACAACTTACTCCTTATTTCTTAATCCTTATAACTTAAAGACCTAATAACCCTCCATGTTCCATGTTTTTGAATTCGTCTAAAATGAACGAGTGCATCCAGTCCACCGACTTTCCGCCAGCGAACAAAAATCACTAATTACCACTCTCGGGAAATTAGTCGCAATTGATTCTTCGCGCAGTGAAACCAAAGTCGTGAATTTCTGCGAAAAATTTTTGGGCACAATCGGAGTAGCTGTCGAAAAATTCGCGCTGATTAAAACCCGACCGAATTTGATCTGGAGTCTCGGTCGCGGACCAGCGATCCTCGTCGCGGCTCACACCGACACTGTCCCCGCCGGAGAAAATTGGAAAAGCGATCCATTCAAAATGTCGCAAAAAAAGGGAGTGCTCCTAGGTCGTGGCGTCGTGGATAATAAATCGCCACTCGCCGGCATGCTAGTCGCGACCAAAATTCTGCAAAAATTTGAGAGCGAGCTGAAGAATAAAATCATCTTCGCGGCAGTCGCTGACGAAGAGCGCGGCAATAAATTTGGGATAGATTTTCTGCTCGCGCAAAAAGTTTTCCCGAAACTCGCCGCGGCAATCGTGCCTGATTCTTGCGGTCAAAATCGCGCCATCGAAATCGCCGAAAAGGGCGTGCTGCAGATCAAGGTGACCGCCTTCGGCGAGCAAGGCCACGGCTCGCTGCCCGAGAAATCGAAGAACGCGATTTTTGTTTTGAAAGATTTCTTGCGCCAAGTGCGGCAGCTCAAATTCGCGCGGCGAACCAAGCTGCTCACGCCGACGACCATCGCTGTCACGAGCTTCCACGCGGGAGCCGCGACAAATGTGATTCCCGGCGAAGCGAGCGCGACGCTCGACATCCGCCTGCCACCGAGTGAATCGAAAACGAAAGTACTCGCCAAAATCAAAACGCTCGCGACGGCAGAAGAGCGGCGTTGGCGCGTGCCGAAATTTCGTTTTGAAATTCTCTCCGACTTGCCAAGCTCGGCGACTACGGAAAATTGCGAACTCGTGAAATCAACTGCGGCAGCAGTGCAAAAAATTACGCGGCGCAAACCGCAAGCCCTCGGCATGGCAGGCTTCACCTTTGGCGGAATTTTGCGCGCGCGCGGAATTCCGACCGTCGCCTTCGGTCCGGGCAAACTCGAGGAATGCCACCGCGCGAATGAAAAAGTCCGCAGTGCCGAAGTCACCGAATTCGCGGAAATCTTGATCGAGCTTTTGCGTGGGATTGAGCTAAAATAATTTGCATGAAAAAAAATCTGACAGTCGCGGTGCTCGCTGGCGGTGCTTCGGCCGAGCGCGGTGTGTCGCGCATCTCGGGTGCCGCCGTCGCGCAAGCTCTGCAAAAAAAGGGTTTCCGCGTTTTGACTTTCGATCCGAAAAATCAGCTCCCGAAATTTATCGCGGCACGAAGTGAAATCGCCGTCGTCTTCCCGGCGCTGCACGGTCGTGGCGGCGAGGACGGCGAGATTCAGAAATTACTCACAAAATTAAAAGTGCCTTTCGTCGGATCGGGCGTGCGCGGTATGCAAAATTCTTTTGATAAAGTTCGCGCCAAGAAAATTTACCGCGCCGGAAAATTACCGGTCGCCGCCCAGCAAATCTTCGCACCTAGCTCGCAAGCGCGCCTGAAATTAAAATTTCCAGTCTTCGTGAAACCCGCACGCGAAGGTAGCAGCTTCGGCGCATCACTCGTGCGCGAAGATAGACAATTCGCGGCAGCACTCAAAAAAGCTTGGAAATTCGGCGCGGCACTCGTCGAGGAATTTTTGGATGGAACTGAGATTTCGGTCGGCGTGCTGGAAAATCCAAACGGCAAATTGACCGCACTACCCCCGATTGAGATTTGTTCGAAAAATAGCTTCTTCGATTTCAAGGCGAAATACGATTCCAAATTCTCGGAGGAAATTGTGCCTGCCCGCATCTCGCAAACGCTCACGAAAAAAGCGCAACTGCTCGCGAAAAAAGCCCACGAACTTTTGCAATTGCGCCACCTCTCGCGTTCGGATTTTATAATTGTCGGCACGCAGATTCATATCCTCGAGACGAATACCCTCCCCGGCTTCACGCCGAATTCACTCTTTCCCAAAGAAGCCGCAGCGGCTGGCATCACTTTCGATGAGCTTTGCGAGCGGCTTATTCGACTGGCGCTACGGGACAAAAAGTAAAAACCTTACCGCCATCACTTGTCTCCTGCGTGCAAAGATTCGGCTCATCCTGATTGAGCTGCAGATAATCCAAAACCGTAGTCTGCGTAATCAGGTAAAACAATCCGAGGCAAATTAAACCCAAGAGTATGAATGTAGCGATAATTTGTTTCGAAGTCATTGGGGGTGAGTCAAACGCTACTTTGCTGTACTGAGTTTAAAGGAAGCAGGAGAATTTTCAATTCTTACAGCCTTTTAAATTTTGGAATCAGCACCATCAAATTAACCAACTGACCCGCTGACCAACTGACCCTCCGAACCAATGACTTAAAGACTTAGCGACTTAAAGACTCAATGGTAGCCTGCTCACCAGCCGCTAAAATTCTGCGACCAAGCGCATATTTGCTAGTAATCGGCTCAGAGTTTTGGAGCAGGAAATCATTCACCTCGGAAAAATCGAGTGGCTCTGTAGCAGTGCTGAGCAGGTCGGCAATCTTGGCAGAGACGACTGGAGCAGCTTCCGAAGTCCCCGTGCGATACGCGTACTTCCCGCCCGGTGCCGGGGCGTAGACATCCTGCGCCATGACGGAACAATCCACCCACTCACCGAAATTACTGAGAAAAAGTTTGCTGCCATTTTTACCGAGAGCAGCCACACCGAAAACTTCCGGCCAGGCTGCCGGGAAAAATTTCGTGCCAGTATTGTAATTACCAGCCGCCGCGACAATCAGGACATTTTTGGCGCGCGCGTAGTCAATCGCCTCGTGCAGAATCTCAGATTCCTGCGGTAGGCCCAGACTGAGATTGATTACTTGGACACTATTATCGGCGGCGAATTTGATTGCTGCGACCAGCTCGCTCATCTTGCCCGTCGCCCCGTCGGAAATTTTGAGCGGCAGAATTCGCGCAGCCGCTGAATTTCTCAGAATGATGCCAGCGGTATGCGTACCGTGTCCATCACTATCGGCAACATCATTATTCTGATTGACGAAATTCCAACCCGGCTCAGTGCGACCGACTAGATCCGGATGCGTGATATCCACACCGGAGTCGAGCACGGCGACGAGCACGGGCTGCGATTCCTGAATAGTAGTCTCAGCGGGAATACTTGCAGGCGCTTCAAGCTCGGTCGAGGCTTCAGTAGCCGGCTCCGCTGCCGGATCAATTTTCAAATCAAAATTTGGCTCAGCAGTCTGCACAATCGGAGAATTTTGGTACGCCTCCGCCACCTGCTCGATATCCTCACCTGTGCGCAATTTCAAGAGCAAGATGTGTTGCGAAAGATCGCCGGAATTGTCCGCCTTGAGACTCACGAGCAAATCCTGCTGCGGCTTCACCGAACCGACTAAATCCGCCCGCAAAAAAACCGGCTTAAATAAATTTATGTCCTGCACCTCAGCCAAATGATCGAGCGGCTGAGCCGCGACCAAGCCGTATTTGAAATTCAGCTGCGCGAGCTGGTCGACGGAGCTCGGCGCGGTCAAGCATCTGACTGTGACGCCAGCTGCTACCGCAAGGATGAAAATTCCGAGCAACAGAATTTTTATTTTTGGGGAGATTTTTTTAAACATGTTTTATTTTTTAAATCTCCTTATTTTAACATGTTTTTACGCAAAAAACAAAGAACCCCCACGAGGAGGGTTCTTTGTCGGATGCTAATTCAATGCTTATTTTTATTATTTAAGCTCGATGCTGAGCATCGCGATTTTCGCAAATTCAGCGCGGGTGATTGAATTGGCTGGACCGAAATTACCATTTGCATAACCATCCACGATGGAATGCAAAACGGCGAACGCAACATATTTTTCATACCATTGCCCTTTTTCGGTATCTGGGAAATTCATTTCCCCACCAGCAATTTCTAATTTAGTTGCTTCCAAAATCACTTTCAAGGCTTCAATTCTCGAAACCGCGCGATTGGGCTGGAAACTACCATCCGCATAACCACCTATAATTCCAGCGTTTTTCGCCGCGAGAATGTACTGTGCGTACCACGCGTCAACCGCGACATCGGAAAATGGTTGCGCTGTGACAGTTTCTGGCAAATCGATGTTATATAAATTGACGATGATTTTGACCAATTCTGCGCGCGTCAAATTATCATTCGGCGCGAAGACCCCCTCGCTTTTACCGCTGATCGCTCCCGTGAGTCGCAAATTATCGATAAATTCCGCTGCCCAGTGTCCCTCGATATCAGTGAATGGATTCGCAACTTCAGCCGATTGCAGCGCGAATGTGTCTGCCGCAGCTACTGCTGCCGCTGCTCCACCTCCGCCACCACCGCCACCACCGCCACCGCCAGTGCTACGATTTATAGTCTGCGCGTAACTAGCAAATGTTGTGAAGTGCTTAGTCCAAATCACCAAATCAGCTCCAACATCAATCTTGCAATCTCCATCTGCCGCCAAAGCGTTTCCTGTCGCTTGATCATCCGCTGCACAAGTCGCAGTTATCTCAGTGAAATTTGTGCCACCGTCTCGCGTGTAACCTGCCCTCTTACCGGCTTCCCCTGGAAGCAATAATCTAACTGCTTTATCAAAAGATAATTTAGTGCCAGTAAATCCAACTTCGATAGCTGTGCTAAGAGCTTTGGTTTCTCCTGGTGTCGCTGGAAGGGTGACTGTGGTAGCTGTTGGCGCAGCGATTATTCCATTCCAAGTAGCATCAGCACTGGTGACGAGAGTAGCAGCAGGGATTTCTATATTCACATTATTGGCATTCGCTGAAGTGATATTAATCGCCGGAAGTGTGCCAGTGCCACCAGTGATGAATGAGCTGACATCAATCGTTGGATTGGTCGTCGCGCTATCGATAGTAATATCGACTTCTTGAGTTGGGTTCGTGATGACGACTTCCGGGTTTGTATTCGTAAGATTCGCGTCACCACCGGCATCGGGAGTGGTCTGGTCGGCATCCAATTTGGAATCCACCAGCAACAAACCATTTGCTGCATTGCCGGCAAGGTCTGAGATATTGACGACGACATCGTTGGCGAAAGTTGTGGCCTCAGTCGCTGTAATCGTCAGCGTCGCCCCAGCCCAGGTATAAGTCAGAGTTTTGTCAGCACCGCTGGTCAAAGCATTTTCCACAGCTGTCTTCGCGCTAGCCGATAATTCTTCGTTAAAGACTAAGTCTGTATCTCCCGCTGCGATAACTTCATCGACTGAGTCATCACCAAGTTTTGTGACTGTCGGCGCGACTGGAGAGACTTTAAATACTTGGTTATCACCACCTTGCGCGATTCGATTGCCTGCCAAATCTGTGATGCTATAACCCCAGGCATCTACTACATAAGATGCATCTGCGGTTTTTTCCAGATTTCCGGAATAAGTGATAGTGAGAATTTTATTAGCAGCGTCTAGGCTGGCTGATTCGATATTGCCTACTTTCGTATTCGTATAATCTCCAGTGGCAGGATCGATCTCGTAAATTCCAAGTAAATCTTTATCCAAAGGCGTAACTTCTTGGTTAGATTGGTTTATAAGTTGGACTGCTTCGCCGAAAGTGTAGGTAATTGTTTTGGTGGCTTCGTCGTGAATAAGATTAGTTGCAGTCGGCTTAGTGGTATCGACCGTCCATGTGTAAGAAGCCGGTGTGGCATCAGTGTTGTCGGCATTATCAATCGCGCGGACAGCGAAAGTGTGTGAACCGTCGGTCAAAGGTCCGAAATCCGTGCCCGAAGTGCAAGCTGAGAATCCGCCACCATCTACCTGGCATTCGAAGGAAGCGACACCAGAACCAGCGCCATCATCGCCTGAGAATGTGAAAACTGCTGCAGACGATCCGCTCGGATCAGATGGAGTGCTGTCAATCGATGTGCTTGGTGCAGTGGTGTCCACGACGAAAGTGTGCGTACTGTCAGCAATCATCGTATTGCCGGAATTGTCTCGTGCTCCGGAAATATAAATCGTGTGCTCCATTTCCTGCGGAACAACAATCGTGTAATCGAAACAGAAAGTCTTCTTGTCACCATCTCCGCAATTAGTGACAACTTGAGGATCGCCGACTGAGTGAACATCTATCGTCGGTGCGGTGTAAATCTCCTCGCTGAAAGTGACTGTAATTTTGTGAGGTGAAACAGTTGCCAAATTGTAAGTCTGTCTATCGGAATCAACCGAGACGACTGTCGGCGCGAGAGTATCAGCAGCGTCGCAGATTCCATCGGAATTAAAATCAGCACCATCGTTGGCTGGGAAATAGTCAGTCAAAGGACCATATCCATCCGCGCCAATCGTACAGTCGTCGCAAGTGTCGCCATCAAGGTCGCGACAAAGATTTGGATTGCTGTCGTCAGTGTCCACAGCATCCGCTACGCCGTCGTTGTCATCGTCTGCATCGCCGTCGTTGCATGCGCCGTCTGAATCACTGTCCGCTCCATCATTGCTCGCGTTTGGAACATACAGCCCCCAAGGTTTTGGTGAAGTGCTGCTGGTCGGATTCTGCGAACAATCACTGCAAGTGTCACCATCTGTATCACTGCAAATTTGTGGATTCAAACTAGCGAAATCGGAGCCATCGAGTATGCTGTCGTTGTCATCATCAGTGTCGGTCGCATCTGCGATGCCATCGCCATCTGTATCGACGAGAACATTGATTGTCACGGTCACAGTGTTGCTACTAAGCGCACCATCATTCGCTACATAAGTGAATGAATCTGTTCCGACATAATTAGTATTCGGCATATAAGTAAATGCACCATCTGCATTGAGTGTCAAAGTTCCATTTGCCGGATCAGACACCAAGACCGCAGTGAGCGAGACGAGATCTGCATCGGTATCGTTTGAGAGAATTCCCGAAGCGGCGATCGTCAGCTCTACATTCTCAGATGTTGAGTAAGTATCACCGGCAGCGACAGGCGCATCATTGATTGAATTGATTGTGATACTCACAGTCGCAGTGTCGCTATTGCCCGCAGCATCAGTCGCAGAATAAGTGAATGAATCTGGTCCGTAATAGTTCGCTACTGGGATGTACTCGAATGAACCGTCAGCATTTAGTGTCACTGTGCCATTCGTTGGATTAGTCAATTTCACCGCATCATGCACTGAACTTACTGCGTCAGTATCATTATCAAGTACGCCCTGAGCTGCGATATTCAAAGTCACATCTTCGTCTGTCGAATAACTATCGTCAGCAACGGTAGGCGCAACTTTATCGATGTTAGCTACTGTCGCAGTTGCGCTGCCAGTGTTGCCAGCCGCATCTCGAAATTCAAAAGTGAAGCTGCCATTTGCCGTGAAGGTGTGTGTGAAGGATCCTTCGTTATTGGTAATCGTAGCTGATGTGTCGTCAATCGTAATGGTCGCCGTCACATCGCCATTTGTCGGTGTGGTTATGGAATACTCGATACCTGTTGCAGTCGGTGCGGTGTTGTCAGTAGTGAATTGAGCAGTCAGCGTTTTTTCATTTCCTGCTAGATCTTTAAATGTGGCGACGAGAGAATGCGTTCCTGCTCCAAACTTTGGTACGCTTGTTAGTTGGTCATAGTTCCAAACGCTATTAGCACTGTCATAAACCATCTTGCCGTTTATATTTTCTAAATTACTTCCATCGACATATACATCTGGACTAAATGTAGTGTCCATATTTGCATCTATTATGGCTACACTTAATGAAGTAAATACATCTGCTCCGTCCAAAGACAAAGATCCAAGATTGTAAACGCCATTTACATCTGGATTGGCAACTTTAATTCCTGCTGGAAATAATTTTGTCGTCATCGTCAACGCGCCACCTGTTGGTGCCGTTGAGTCACCTGCAACTTCAAATGTATTAGTTGCTGATGGCAACATCTTGTTGTTTAAAGCATCAGTAATGCGATAACCCCAAGCATCAACTACATAGTTTGTAGTTGTTTGATTTACCAAAGAGCCAGTATAAGTAATGGTTAATGTTTTTGATCCATTAGATAAAACTGCACCTGTAATATCAACAAGAGGAGCTTTCGTGCTTTGATCATAATTATTATCAGTAACTACATAGATGGCTAATTTTTCATTTGTTAGCATAGCTGGTGTTCCATCGTTGTTTCTAAGCTCAACTGCTTCGTCGAAAGTATAAGTAATAGTTTTTGCAGATTCATCGTGAGCAAGAGTAGTGACAGTCGGTGCAACTCTATCTCCCGCTACGATCAATTTGTAAGTGACAGTAGTTTCATTGCCTGCCAGATCTTTTATTTTTCCTTCGAGGACATAGGTTCCTAATGGATAATCGTCTGGTATCGTCATATCGACATCTGTCGAAATAAGATCATGCTTGGCGGCATCAACTAATTTTGTCGTATCACCGTTGATGTAAACAAAAGGTTTGGCGCCATCAACCGCGTCTTTGAGATAAGTCAGGAAAGGTTCTGGCGTTCCTCTGTTTGTGTAATATGCTTTCAGGTCAGTGGCACTGACAGTTGAGCTCTTCAGAGTCAAGCCAAAATATTCTGATGCTAATGTTTCATCAGCAGAAGTGTCGGCTCTGAATTGAATTAAATGATTTGTTGAGGCGACATTGTTTGTACTCAAAGTAAAACCATTTGCGACATCGCCAGACATAACATTTCCATCAGCAGTAAATCCAACAGTGGTTAGAGTTGGAGCGACTGGAGAGACTTTAAATACTTGATTTGCACCTCCCTTAGCGATTCTGTTGCCTGCCAAGTCTGTGATGCTATAACCCCAGGCATCGACTACATAATACGCATCTGCAGGTTTTTCCAGATTTCCGGAGTAAGTAACTGTGAGAGTTGTTTTATTTGCGTCTAAGCTGGCTGATTCGATATTGCCTACTTTCGTATTCGTATAATCTCCAGTCGCAGGATCGATCTCGTAAATTCCAAGTAAATCTTTATCCAAAGGCGTAACTTCTTGGTTAGATTGGTTTATAAGTTGAACTGGTTCGTCGAAAGTGTAGGTGATTGTTCCTGCAACGCTACCGTCGACTGAAACTACCGTTGGGGCAACCTTATCGCCTGCAATTGTAAATATCTGGTTCAAGGCTGGTGCCATTCTGTTGCCAACTAAGTCGGTAATTTTGTATCCCCAAGCGTCTACAACATAACTTGCATCGGAACTTTTAGCTAAAGTTCCATCATATTTGATGGTTAAAGTGTTACCAACTAAGTCAGCTGAATTAATTGTGTTTGTTGTAATTGTATCTAATCCATAAGCTCCGGTAGCGACATCTGCTTCGTAGATAGCAAGCTTATCAGTGGTTAAAGTGGTAAGCGTACCATCATTTTCTGTTAGGTGCATCGGCTCGCTAAAGATATAGGTAATTGTTCCTGCAATGCTACCGTCGACTGAGACTACAGTCGGCGCAACTTTCTCAACTTTAAATACTTGTGTTAGGTCTGCAACCATCTTGTTTTCTGCTAGGTCTGTAATATTTAAACCCCAGGCATCAACAACATATTGCATATCTGTTGTGCCTTCAAGATTACCTGTGTATTGAATAGTCATTGTTTTGCCATCATCACTCAAGATAGCTGATGTGATTGTTCCAACTTTAGCTACATCATCTTGGTATTCTACATGAGTAGAATAATCAGTTAATTCATAGATACCTAAACTAGAAGCGTAGCCTGTTGTCGCATCGGGTGTAATTAGTGCCGTTTTGTCGGCGTTCATTAATTGAACTGGCTCGCTGAAGGTATATGTGATTGTTCCTCCTGCCGCTGTTCCAGACTGAGTAACGGTTGCAGTTGGCAGATCGATATCCTCCGCGTAAGCGACCGGCACCATCCCGATAGAAAACTGACACATCAACGCAAAAAATGTTGCGAGTGCGGCAGCGCGTCGAGGGAGAGATGGGTGGGACATTTTAGGGTGGGTTAATTTTAGAAAGTAATTAATTCCATTTTGGAAAACTCCAGACTTAGGTCTGGGTGGCTTTTTCCGCACCCTAGCTCGCGACACCGCTACGGATGATGAAGACCTAGGATGTCTCATAGTAGAGAGAGTTAGTGGATGCGAAAGAAAGGAATATCTAGCCGCCGCGTACCGAGATCGCTAGATGATTATTAATTTTTGTTTACCAGCATTTAATTACGAATTACGATAAAAAAGGAACTTGATTGTGGAACCAGCGAGAATCACTGTCAACGCTAAACCGTATAATAAAAGTGTTCTCTGCATTTCACGCCATGGCAAGAAGGTCAGACCTAAGCGCACAATTCCTAGAGAATATCTTTTTGAACACAAATGTTATTCTTAGGGGAAATTGAAAAATTTTGAGTCAAAACGCGTACGCGCGTACAAAAAGATTCGCCAAGCATTTTTGCCCCGCAACCTTGCTTGAGTATTATCTCGAAACTTCGGCTTCATGCTGCGCTCGTTCGACCATGAATCGCACTCCTTCAGCCATATGCTCGACTTCGAGCTTGATGCGAGGATACTTGCGGTGGAACACGCGAAAAACTTCATCGGCGAAAGCCTGTCCGACCGTCGGGACTTTAGCAAAATCAAAAACAATGATTTTGAACTTTTCGAGACCAGCGAGGACTCTGCGCGCCTGCGAACGAGAGATGTGCACACCGCCGAGTGCGTAGAGCTTCACGCGAATTTCCGTCTTGTCGAAACCGTAATCGCTCCCTCCGGCGAGATTCGTGTATTGCTTGAAAACCGCGTCCAAATGTTGCTTTGATTTAAGCGAGATTTGAAATGTCACGCGCGTGCCGCGCTTGAGCTTCTTCACAGTCTTCACGAAAACATCGGGCAAATTATTGTCCACGATCATTTGATAGCCGAAGCTATCCAGCGTAAATAAATCCCCCGCCTTCGAAGTAAAAAAAATCCCCTCGCCCGAATGCGACTTCGGCATGGTCGTCGTCTTGCCTTTCAAAATATCCTGCATCGCTTCGAATTCCGACCGGAGCTTCCGCTCGCGCATCACATTCCGAAAGACACCGATGCCTGAATCTTGGATGATGAAAGTAAGCATTTTGCCGGAAAGAGAAACTTCCACGCCGATCCGAGCCGACTTGGAATGCTCGATGGCATTATTCAGCATCTCCGAAAAAGCGTAGGTGAAAATGCTGTTGATGTTATCAGGCAGTTTTTTTAATTTCGGAAAGGCGCGCTCAATCTGAGCAAACACTTTGTGTTCCTCCAGGTCTTTATTTTTGAATGTCTTGAGATACTGCGCAGAAAATACTTCCTGATGAGCTTTCGCCTGCGCTGGCAGCACATAAAACGCATAGCGCGTCACTCCGAATTTTATAAGTTTGCCGTCCGTCACCAGTCCTTTGATCAAGCGATTCAGATACTGCCGCGAGGCTGAAAAATGCTGCGCCAAATCAGCCACCGTGACTTTCCCTTTTTGCTTGGCGATTGCGAGGATTTTTTCCTTGATAGTCATCTTGTCCTTGTAAACTCATTGACAACCAAAGTATATTCCATTGACAACCCATTGTCAACCAAAGTGCTTTTCATTGACAACCTATCACCCTCCGAACCCATGACCAATCACCCTCCGAACCCATGACCAATGACCAATGACTCATGACCCTCCGAACCCATGAACAATGACTCAACAACTCGAAGACTTAAAACCCGAATCTCGAAACCCAGGGACATGGAGCATGAAGCATGAAACATGGAACATGAAGCATGGAGAGAATTTTCAAGTTTCGAATTTACGAAATAGTTTTCAAGTCTCAAGCTCCAATCATTTAAATTTCAGTGGTTTTAATTCTTTGATTTTTGAAATTTGGAATTTATTTGAAAATTTGTAAATTCCGTAAATTGGAAAATTACCAACTGACCAATTGACCCACCGAACCCAATAACCAATAACCCTCCGAACCCTCCGAACCAACTGACTCAATGACTTAACAACTCAAAGACTTAACAACTCAAAGACTCAAAGACTTAATGACTTAAACCGCCTCCCCGTGCTGACTAAGATCGAGACCCATTTCTTCCTGTTCCTCGCTGACGCGAAGCGGTTTGACTAGATTCGTAATTTTGAAAAGTAAGTAAGAAGCGACGAAAGCAAAAGCGGCGACGCCGATCAGCGCGATGATGTGAATTTCGAAGGTCGCGGTCTTGCCGTAAATCAAACCCACATCTTTCGCGAAAATTCCCGTCGCGATCATGCCGACGACACCACCGAGACCGTGGCAAGGAAAGACATCGAGCGTGTCGTCTAAATTAGTTTTGGACCGCCACGCCACCGCGAGATTGCTGACCAGACTCGCGATCATGCCGATGAAGATACTTTGACCGACGGTGACAAATCCCGCCGCTGGCGTGATTGCCACGAGACCGACCACCGCACCGATACAGGCACCGAGTGCCGAAGGTTTGCGTCCGAGCGCCGCATCCCAAAAAACCCAAGTGATTGCCGCGGCTGCGGAAGCTGTATTCGTCGTCGCGAAAGCGAGGACGGCTGTGGCAGAAGCACCGAGCGCCGAGCCGGCATTGAAGCCGAACCAACCGAACCAGAGCAGACCCGTACCAAGCAGGACATAAGGAATGTAAGCCGGACCAGCTTTTTCTCGGCGTAAATGAGATTTGCGTCGACCGAGCACCATCGCACCCGCGAGCGCGGCGAAACCCGCCGACATGTGCACCACTGTCCCGCCCGCGAAATCGAGCACTCCCAGCTGACGCAGCAAACCGTCGGGATGCCAGGTCATGTGTGCGAGTGGTGTGTAGATGAATAAGGTGAATAAAATCATGAAGAGAATGTAGGAGGAAAATCTCATGCGCTCAGCAAAAGCGCCGGTGATAAGAGCCGGTGTGATGATGGCAAATTTGAGCTGAAAAAAAGCAAACAGCATCAGCGGAATCGTCGGCGCGAGCGCGGGATGCGTCTCGAGACCCACGCCGCCGAACATGAAGAAAGTGAGTGGATTGCCGATGATGCCACCGAGACTGTCGCCGAAAGCCAGCGAAAATCCGACGACCACCCAGAGAATGCTAATCACGCCCATCGCGATGAAACTTTGGAGCATGGTCGAAATCACATTCTTCTTGCTGACCATGCCGCCGTAGAAGTAAGAAAGTCCCGGCGTCATGAGCAGCACCAAAGCCGTGGCAGTGAGCATCCACGCGACATCTGCCGGATTGACCGCTTCGCCAATCACGCTCTGCGGCGCGGGCGTGTAAAAAACTCCAAGGAGAGCAACCAAGAAGACCAAACCGAAGGCCGTTTTCCAAAAGAGTTTCATGGTAATTTTGATTAAAGAATAAAATTCTAATTATAGGAATAGATTTACGCGAATTTTTTAAAAAACAGAGTAATCTTATCCTAATTTTAAAAAAAATTAAGAGAATTATCTTGACTTAATTTTTATTCTATTGCTTTTTATGCATAATTTATGCGTATTTGGCAAGTTTTTTACGACAAAATCCACTGATTTAAGATTTTAGACACGCGGAAAAAATCCTCCACTGCTCTGTGGTGAACTGGAAAAAGCTGAATGACTCAGGCTTTGTGTCAGCAAAGCTGGCGCGTAAAACTAGATGGCTCGGGAGGCGGGGATCGAACCCGCGACATTTCGGTTAACAGCCGAACGCTCTACCACTGAGCTACTCCCGAATATACAATACTTTTTATTTTAGTAATCTTTTAATTAAAGCAGGGTTCTTGTGTTGTAATCCTCCGTAGCTTGAGTCCGCCTTGGCGGATGAAAGCGTAGGATGGATGAGCTACTCCCGAATGTGAGTGTGAATTGAGTTTGAGAGCCGAATGTCCCCTAAACTCGGCTACTTCTAAACGAGCCGCGTAATTTTACGAGCGAACCCACTTTCGGGCAAATACTATTTCGCTTCAATCCAAACCGCACCAGGAGTGGCATTACAGGCAGCTGCGGAATATTGAACAACACCAGCTCCGACCGGTTCAGCGCCGAAACTATAAAACCAGGTCACCATTTCGTTGTCGCTGCCACCGCCAATCTGACAACCACCGACACTGTCGGCCGGACAGGCTTCTGGTGAAAAAACCATGCCTTGTTCGCTATTGCAGCTGGCCGCAATGACTTGTGAAGTCCAGATTGATCCGATGTAGTCGATGCAAGCACTGTGCGCCTCGATGGAATTGCACGAGCCGATTACTTTGTTGCCGCTGCCGGATTTCGGAACTGTGGTTGGCGCAGGCAAATCGCCAGTCGTTGGTGTAATTGATTCCTCCAACAAACCAAGATCATCCAATTTTAATTCGTCGGTATTTCCCATGTCTTGATTGGTCGAACAACCAGCGAGCAAAAGTGTGAGCGCCGCGAGTACAAAAATTTTTTTAGTCATTGGAAATTGATTAAATTAATTGTGGAAATTTTACTACATTTTTACAAACGAGCTAGCCCAAAAGCAAGTCCGTCTACATTGCTTGTGAAAATTTTAGCGAAAAATTCCACGCACTACAAAAACTTTTTTAATTGGGCGTGCAGATACGCATTCGTCGCCAGGACGGAAATGTCGGGAAACTTCAAATGTGGCAGCGTCATATCGGAAATTTTTCCACCGGCTTCACGCACGATGAGCTCCCCCGCCGCGATGTCCCAGATTTTGGTATTGCGCGAAAAGTCGAGATAGCCGTCCGCCGCGCCGCGCGCGACGAGACAGAGATCATAAGCCGCCGATGCGAAAGCGCGCACGCGCCGAATTTTTTCGAGCGATTTTGTGAATGCCGCGACATCTTGCTGGAAGCGTTTGCCGGAAGTGTGCCGCCGCGGAATCTCGACGACGATGAGCGCGTCGGAAATTTTCTGCGTCGCAGAGACGGCAATTTTTTGACCATTCACTTTCGCGCCACCGCCCCGTCGTGCGGAAAAAAGTTGCCGCGTAATCGGCGCATAGACAACGCCGACGATTGATTTGCCGTTTTCCTGGAGCGCAATCGAGACGCACCAATTCGGCAAACCGAAGTGAAAATTTTTCGT
Source organism: Patescibacteria group bacterium (assembly GCA_041665585.1). Lineage (NCBI taxonomy): Bacteria > Patescibacteria group bacterium. Next base: position 205,891 of record JBAYIN010000002.1, read on the forward strand.
GCCGTCGAGCGGATCGATCACCCAGCAGTTTTTAGTTGATGGTTGATAGTCTTTAGAACTTTCCTCAGCGAGAATGTCATGCTCGGGAAATTTTTTCCGAATCGCCGCGATAATCATTTTTTCGCTCGCGAGATCAGCATCCGTCGCGAAATCGTGCGCGCCCTTTTGCACCGCGATTTTGGTTTTGCCAAATTTCTGCAGCAAAATTTCCCCAGCCGCCACTGCCAACTTTTCCGCGAACTTTTGCGTTTCGATTAAATTCACCTGGAGAGGATAAAGGATTCAGCCAAAAGAATAAAGAAGCGGAGTGTAAGTATTAAGTATTAAGTATTAAGTATTAAGTATTAAGTATTAAGTATTAAGTATTAAGTATTAAGTACTTATGACTTATGATTTATGACTTACGCTGTCCCAATTCGTCAGCACTTCCGGCTCGCCTGCGGTAATTAAAATTTGGTGCTCGAAGTGCGCGGACAATTTGCCGTCAGCCGTCCGCGTCGTCCAGCCGTCTGGCTCTGTCAAAATTTCAGATGTCCCGCGATTAATAATCGGCTCGATACAAATCGTCATCCCCGGACGCAGCGCGACACCAGTCCCCGGTCGTCCCCAATTCGGCACTTCGGGATCTTCGTGCAAATGGTGACCGATGCCGTGTCCGACTGTCTCGCGCACGGGCGAGTAACCGAATTGTCGAACGAAACTTTCGACCGCATGACCGATGTGCCCGGTCGTATTGCCGGCGCGCGCCGCGGCGATTCCGCGGTATAGACTTTCACGCGTGCGCTCGATTAATTTTTCCGCCTCACCGGAGACTTGTCCGATTGGAATCGTGCGACAAGCATCCGCGTAAAACTTTTCGGAAATCACGCCGAAGTCGATGGCGATGATGTCGCCGTCTTGGAGGATTTCAGAATCGCTCGGAATGCCGTGCACAACGCGGTCATTCACGCTCGCGCAAATCGCCGCCGGAAAGCCGTGGTAATTTTTGAACGCGGGAATAACTTTGCGCGCGCGGCAAAGATCTTCGGCGAGTGCATTCAGCTCAGCCGTCGAAATCCCCGCCTTCACCGCCACACAAACTTGATTCAGGATTTCGGATTGGATATGGCACGCGCGGCGCATCGCGGCGATCTCAGTTGGACTTTTGATTGAAATTGACACGCCTCGATTTTACCGCAACTTTTCGGTAAAATGCTCGCGACTCCGAAGTCGAAATTCGAGCCGCGAATTATTTCGCCACTCGCTTTCGGTTCCGGAGGATCCCCGCTTTCGCGGGGACAAGCTTAACCCCCTCCACAATGGAACCCCAGAAAGTCGCGGGAGCAGTCGCTTCCCGCCCGCTCGTCATCGAGACGGGCAAACTCGCGAAACAGGCCACCGGTTCGGCGGTCGTTTCGCTCGGTGACACAGTCGTCCTCGCGACGGTCGTCGTCGCTGCCGGTCGCCCTGGCGCAGATTTTTTTCCGTTGTCTTGTGACTACGAAGAAAAATATTACGCCTCAGGCAAAATCAAAGGCTCGCGCTTCATCAAGCGCGAAGGTCGCCCAAGCGACGCCGCTGTTTTGCGCAGCCGAATGATTGATCGCCCGATTCGTCCGCTTTTCCCGAAAGGCACGACGAACGAAGTTCAAATCATCGCGACCGTCCTCTCAATCGATCTCGAAGTCGATCCAGCCGTCACCGCGATGAATGCTGCGAGTGCAGCCCTGATGGTTTCGGGTGCACCATTCGCCGGACCAATCGGTGCAGTCCGCATCGGACTGAAAGATGACAAATTGATCGTAAATCCGACTTACGCGGAAGAAGAAACTGGCGACCTCATCCTGACCGTCGCCGGTACGCTCGACGCGATCACGATGGTCGAAGCTGGCTCGAAAGAAATTTCGGATGAAAAAATGCTCGCGGCACTCGAACTCGCCCACAGTGAAATTAAAAAAATCTGTGAGCTGCAAATCGAACTGAAAAAGAAAGTGAGCCCGGCGCTAATTGAATTGTCCGTCGCAGCGAAAAATGCGGAAGCGGAAAAAGCCGTCGCGGAAACAATCACCGCAGCCGACCTCGACACGATCGCCGGCACGAAAAAAGCCGAAATCAAAGGCGCGATTCACGCGCTCGAAGGTAAATTGCTCACGAAGTACGCTGCGGAAATCGCCGAGGCGAAATTCTCCGAAGGCGAACTGAAGGAAATTCTGAATTCGCACTTCGAGAAAAACATGCGCAAAAATATTCTCGAAAAAGACCTGCGCATCGACTCGCGCAAATTGGACGAGGTGCGACCGCTCAGCGCCGAGGTCGGCGTGCTGCCACGCACTCACGGCACCGGACTTTTCAATCGCGGTGAAACGCAAATCCTCACCATCGCGACACTCGGTGGACCAGGCAAAGCGATGATCGTCGACACGATGGACAAGGACTACCATCGTTTTTACATGCACGAATACAATTTCCCATCATTCTCCGTCGGCGAGACAAGTCGTCGTTTCGGTCCGGGTCGCCGCGAAATTGGTCACGGTGATCTCGCCGAGCGCGCGCTCCTGCCAGTGCTCCCCGCCCGCGAAGTTTTCCCGTACACGCTCCGCGTCGTTTCCGAGACTCTGAGCTGCAATGGCTCGAGCTCGATGGGCTCGGTCTGTGGCTCGACACTCGCGCTCATGGATGCGGGTGTGCCAATCACGAGGCCGGTCGCCGCCATCGCGATGGGCATGGTGACGGACAAAAATGCTGAAGGCAAATTCACGACGCACAAAATTTTGACCGACATCCAGGGTTACGAAGATTTCGCCGGTGACATGGATTTCAAAGTCGCGCGCACGGAGAAAGGCATCACGGCTTTGCAAATGGATATCAAAGTGAAAGGTGTCTCGACGGCAATTTTGAAAGAAGCGCTGACGCGCTCGACCGTCGCCTGCGACACGATTCGCGCCGCAATCATCGCGGCCATCGCCGAACCGAGGAAAGAGTTGAATAAATACGCGCCGCTCATCGAATCAATCAAAATCGATCCGGAAAAAATTCGCACAGTCATCGGCAAAGGCGGCGAGACGATTCAAAAGATCACGAAAGAGTGCGGCGTCGAAATCGATGTCGACGATGACGGTATCGTCACGATCACCGCGCCAAATGGTGAAGCTGGCGAGAAGGCGAAAAAATGGATTGCCCAAATTGTCTACGAACCAAAAGTTGGTGACGAGTTCGATGGCAAAGTCGTGCGCACCATGGACTTCGGCGCCTTCGTCGAATTCCTCCCGGGCAAAGACGGCATGGTCCACATCTCAGCGCTCGCGCCGAATCGTATCGACAAAGTCGAAGACGCAGTCAAAGTCGGCGATGCTATTCGTGTGAAGGTCGTCGAGGTCGATGCGATGGGTCGCATCAATCTGACGAGAATTATTGACGGCGTCGAAATGCAACGCGCACCACGACCGCCGCGCCCAGCCGGGAATGGTGGACGACCACCTCGGAGATTTTAATTTTCAAAATACGCGGGGCGGGTTAAAATCCGCCTCGCTTTTAAGTCGGAGCAAACAAATAATTCTTGAAATCTTGTGGCCGGGTAGTCCGCCGCGGCGGACGAAGGATTGAATTGAAATGTTCACAATTTATATAATCCAAAACGAAGCAGGTAAAAAATATATTGGTTTTACACAAAACCTTGCAAGAAGATTAGAAGAACATTCAAATCCGACAGGCAAGAAAAGAGGCTGGACTAGACTACGAGGACCATGGAAACTAATTCACAAAGAGGAGTTCGAAAATAAAACTGAGGCACTAAAGAGAGAGAAATATTTAAAAACGGGAGTTGGTAGAGAATTCTTGAAATCTTGTGGTGAGATAATTAAATAATAATGTGGCCGGGTAGCTCAGGGGTAGAGCGAAGGATTGAAAATCCTTGCGTCGGTGGTTCAAATCCGCCCCCGGCCACCACGAAAATTATCGGCGCGTTTTTCGCCGAGCGAAGGATTGGCTGTCAAAATTAGCCTTGCGTCGGTGGTTCCAATCCGCCCCCGGCCACCACGAAAATTATCGGC